>JAZSBX010000041.1:0-12188 GCA_045602605.1 Acutalibacteraceae bacterium | reverse complement strand
ATTGCCCGCCTTATTTATCAGCTTCCCACCACTCTTTGCGAAACCTTTTTGCGCGAGGTGTTCAAGCGCGGCTCTATTGAAAGCCTTGACCAGGAAACACTGTTCACCATTCAGCGTTTCTTCGAAAACAACCTTAATGTTTCCGAAACCTCAAGAAAGCTTTTCGTTCATAGAAACACCCTTGTGTACAGACTTGAGAAAATCAAGAAAATCACAGGCCTTGATTTAAGAGAATTTGACCACGCAATCATCTTTAAAATTGCGCTTATGGTTAACAAATATCTTCGCAGTAATCCTATTAAGTACTAGAAATGAGTGAGAATTATCAATATCAGTGATGTTTTAGGAAAGGAATCGGCGCCTGCCATTGAGTTCCGTGGCGTTTCAAAAACCTACATAAGCGGCACCCACGCTTTGGAAGATGTTAACGTGCGCATTAACAAAGGCGAATTTGTTTTTGTTGTTGGTTCTTCCGGAGCCGGTAAAAGTACCTTTATGAAGCTTATTATGCGCGAAGAAAAGGCCAACACGGGTGAAATTTTTGTTAATGGCTTTAACCTTACAAAAATGCCGAGGAAACAGGTTCCAATGCTCAGGCGTACAATGGGAATCGTTTTCCAGGATTTCCGCCTTATTCCTACAATGAACGTTTTTGATAACGTGGCTTTTGCAATGCACGTTATCGGCGCTTCAAGTCGTAAAATCCGCGTTGAGGTTTCAAAGGCATTAAGCAAAGTGGCTTTGGGTCATAAGGCCCGTTCAATGCCCAACCAGCTTTCGGGCGGTGAGCAACAGCGCGTTGGCCTTGCCCGCGCTCTGGTTAATGCGCCTGACCTTATTATTGCCGATGAGCCCACAGGTAACGTTGACCCCACAATGTCTTACGAAATCGTTAACTTGCTCACCGAAATTAACAAACGCGGCACCACCATCTTAATGGTAACCCACGACCATAATCTTGTTCGTGATTTTAAGCATCGCGTTATTATGCTTGATGGCGGCAGAATTGTTGCCGATAATATGGGAGGTGACCAGCAGTGAGCCTCCAGAGTATGAAATATTTAACCAAAGAGGGTATTAAAAACATTTGGGTTAATCGCCTTATGTCGCTGGCCTCGGTGGGCGTTTTGGTTGCCTGTATGGTTCTTATCGGTTTATCCCTCTTAATCACGGCCAATGTTGATTTGGCTCTTGGTAACCTTGAAAAACAAAACGTTGTTATGGTCTATTTTAATGACTATAATTCTGTGCTTTACGGTGATAAAAACGATACCACCTCATCTGTGAGCAGCGAAATGGTTTCTTCTCAAACCTCATCCGGCGATGAAGGGGAAAGCGGCACTTCATCTGCCACGGAAGGCACGGTTGATGCCAACGGCATTAGTGAAAATGATTACCTTATTCACAACGAGGCCGAGGCCCGCGCCCTGTGTGATAAAATTGGAGAACTTGAAAACGTTTTAAGCGTTGAGTATGTTTCAAGCGAGCAGGCCCTTGCTAACATTAAGGAAACAATGCTTGACGGAAAAGAAAAGTATTTCGAGTTTCTTGATGAGGAATACGGTAACCCCTTGTCCGATGGCGCAAAGGTTATTATGAAAGACCTTTCTCTTTTTGAAGAAACCATTGGAAGAATCAAAGCCTTAAACGGTGTTGATTCGGTTGTTTCCCAAAATGATTTGGCTGAAAAAATCACAGCCATTAAAAACGGTATCGGCACTGCAGGTGTGTGGATTGTGGCAATTTTGCTTATAATCTCCCTTGTAATCGTTTCCAACACCATTCGTGTCACAATGTATAACAGAAAGCTTGAAATCAGCATTATGAAGGCTGTGGGCGCCACCGATTCGTTTATCAGAATTCCCTTCGTTGTTGAGGGTGTTACAATCGGTTTGATTTCGGCAGTCATTTCAGAAGGCTTTGTTTACTTCTGCTATCGCATTGCCACCGAAACGCTTAAAACGACACTTGGTACCGGTGATATTGTCACCTTTGGCTCAATGGCCTGGATTTTGCTCGGTGTCTTTGTGGCAATCGGCGTTCTGGCAGGTACCATTGGCAGTATCATTATGATAGGCAAATATCTTAAAAAAGAGGGTAGCGAATTCGCTGCAATCTAAAAAGGAGTATTTATGTTTTTTAAATCACTTAAACGCATTCTTGCTGTTTTAATGTGTGTGTTAATTGTGGCTGTTGTTCCGCTTTCGGTTTCGGCAATGACGGTTAGTGAAATGCAAAGTGAAATTGACCGTTTGGAAAAGGAAGCTGAAGGTCTTAAAGCAGATATTGCCGACCTTAAGAACAAAAAAGCGTCACAAGAAAAGATAAAGGCTGCTCTTGACAAGCAGATAAACAACCTTCAATCTCAAATCAATGTTTGCATTGACAGGATAAACAAGGTTGAGGAAGAAATTGCCGCAAGCGAAGCTGAAATCAAGGAAAAGAATATAGAAATTGAGGAAAGCAAAACCCTGTTTAAAAAGCGTATCCGCGCTATTTATATGAGCAACACGGGAAGCAACATTCAAATTCTTTTAGGCGCTGAAAACTTTGCCGATTTCCTTGCCCTTTCAGAGCTCACCCGCGATGTTTCTGCAAGGGACAAGCAGCTTATTTCCGACATTGTTAAGACCATTGATGAAATTCAGGCGGAAATTAAAAAGAACGAGGAACGTATTGCCGAGCAGAATGAGATAAAAAAAGAACTTGATGCAAAGCAATCCGAACTTGAAAAGCAGGCTGCCGAAATTCAGGGAATTATTAAAGATATTTCCAGCGACCAGGGTAAGCTTCAGTCAGACCTCAATAAAATTGAAGCGGCCAAAGATGATTATATGGAAAGTATAATCCAGCAGTCGGGCGCCAGCAGCGGTAAGTATGACGGCTCTGCCTTTATATGGCCTTTGCCAGGTCATTATATTTTAACATCGGGCTTTGGTCCCCGTTGGGGAAGAAAGCATAGCGGAATTGATATTTCGGGCTACGGCGTTGCCAATGCTAAAATTGTTGCGGCGGCAAGCGGCAAGGTTTATGATACCGCTAACTACTGTCAGCACAACTATCCCTCTTTTTGTGGCTGCGGCGGCGGTTGGGGAAGATACGTTATTCTTGATAACGGTGTAGGTTCCGATGGTAAAACCTATCACACGGTTTACGCCCATATGAGCCGTACGGCGGTCAGTCTCGGTCAAAACGTTGTTAAGGGACAGGTGCTGGGCTACGTTGGCAACACGGGTAACTCAACGGGTGCGCACCTGCACTTTGAGGTTTGGGTTAACAAGGTTCGCGTTGACCCTGAAAATTATGTTGGCACAAGTGCAAAATAAAAAAATTAAAGGGCGGTATTCCGCCCTTGTTTTTTAGAGGAATTTTTATGAAATATGTAGCATTAAGGAGAACGGTTGGCCTTGTTCTTACCGTTTTTATAATGGTTTTTATTTTTTCAATGTCATCACAAAATGCCGAGATTTCAAAGCAGACAAGCGGGGGAGTAATCCACTTTGTGGCAGGACTCCTTTATCCGGATTTTCACAATCTTGGCCAGCAGGCGCAAGACCAAATTATATCGGCGTTTCAGGGTATTGTGAGAAGCGCGGCGCATTTTTCGGTCTTTGCGGCCCTTTGCTTTTCAAGTCTTATTTTTACATTGACACTTGAGAGACTAAATCTTTTAATGCGATATTGTTCCTCTATAATTTTTTCCATTTTATACGCTGTTAGTGATGAAATTCATCAACTTTTTATTCCCGGCAGGGCATTCCAGTTCAGCGATATTTTGGTCGATACATTAGGTATATTGCTGGGCGCCGCAGTTATGTATTTAATAATAAAACTAAAAAAACGGACTCAAAGTTGATTTGAGTCCGTTTTTGCTTTAACTAGCAGCAACCGCAGTTGTTGCCTTCGTTACCGCAACCGCCACAGCAGAAGAGGATGAGGATAAGGATGATAATCCAAGTGCAGTTGTTACCGCCAAAGTTACACATAATGCTAACCCCCTTTTTGTTTTTTCACCACATACTATGAAAAGAAATTTAAATTTGTTACTTGACTTTCCCTGACTTTTGATTTATAATAAAGGTCAGGAAAAGTCAAAAAGGAGAATGTACATTATGAGAATGAGCGATTTAATAACCGCAAAAATTATTGAAATGCTAAACGGTTCCGATGAAAATATTGCGGAAATTCAGCGTAATGAATTGGCAACGCTCATTGGTTGCGCGCCCAGTCAGATAAACTATGTTTTATCCTCCCGTTTCACTCCCGAACACGGATATATTATTGAAAGCCGTAGGGGAGGCGGCGGTTATATTCGAATTACCCGCGTAAAATTAAGTAATTCAAACGCTTTAATGCACATTATAAATTCAATAGGGGAAACAATCGATTCTCTTGCCGCCCGTGTGGTCCTTGAAAACTGTTTGCAAACGGGGCTGATAAATAAGCAAGCAGCCACTATGACTGCCGCCGCAATTTCAAATTCGGTTATGCAACGAATTCCCGTTGAATACCGCGAGTATTTAAGGGCTTCAATTTTAAAACAACTTTTGCTTACGCAAATTTAGAGGTGAAAGATTATGATGTGTGAAAACTGTGGAAAACACCCCGCTACAACCCATATTCATACTGTTATTAACGGTGTGGTTACCGACAAAAATCTTTGCGGTTATTGTGCCGCCGCCGAGGGGCTTTTCAGTCCTGCAAAAACCAGCCTTACCGATATGCTGATTTCAATGTTCGGCGATAATATGACAAAAACAAAACTTTCAAACACAACACGCTGCAGTATTTGCGGCGCAACCTTTTCCGATTTTGCCGAAACGGGCAAGGCAGGCTGTGCAAACTGCTACAAAACCTTTTATGATGAACTGCTTCCTTATTTAAAGCGTGTACACGGCAGCACCAAGCACACGGGCAGCCGACCCGAAAGAGCGCCCCTTATTGTTAGAAGCGAAAACAAAATCGGTAAGCTTAGAAAAGAACTCAAAGAGCTAATCCTGACCGAAAACTTTGAGGAAGCGGCCAGAGTTCGCGATGAAATTAAAGAATTGGAGGGCAAGGAAAATGAGTAGATGGTATTTATCACCTGCCGAGGATAACGATGTCGTTATCAGTTCAAGAATAAGAATTGCCCGAAATTTAAGCGGAATGCCTTTTCCCGTGAGAATGAGCCAGGAGGATAGGCAAAGCCTTAATGAAAGGGTAAAAAATGCCGTTGCCACCATAAACGACCCTGCAATTTCCTCCCTTAAATTCATAGAGCTTGCAAAGGTACTCAAAGAAGAAATTGCGGCAATGGTTGAAAGAAACGTAATCAGCGCTGATTTTGCCGCCAAGGGAGAAAACGGTGCCATTCTTTTAAATGAGGATGAAACGGTTTGCGTTATGATTGGGGAAGAGGACCACATTAGAATTCAGGTTGTTCTGGGTGGTTTTAGCCTTGAAAATGCCTACAATATTGCCTATAAAACCGAAAGGCTTTTAGACAGCGTTTTGCACTTTGCCTTTGATGAACGCCTTGGTTATCTCACCGCTTGTCCCACAAATTTAGGCACGGGGCTCAGAGCCGGTGTTATGTTGCACCTGCCCGTTTTAGAGGCGGAAAATTCAGTGGCAAATCTTTCGGAAAACATTAGAAAAATCGGTTTTACCGTTCGCGGAATTTATGGCGAGGGCAGTCGTTCAAAGGCCTCAATGTACCAAATTTCAAATCAAATAACATTGGGCATTGATGAAAAAACCGCCATTGATAACTTAAGCGTTATAACAAAACAAATTCTGGAGCAGGAGAGGCAGAGAAGGTTTTCCTTTAACAAAACAAAGCTTGAGGATATTGTTTGGCGCGCCTACGGAAATTTGAAATTTGCCCGCATTTTGTCAAGCGAGGAAATGTTCCGTGAGGTTTCAAAGATTAAACTTGGTATAGGAATGGGCATAATAGAATGTGAGAAAACCTTACCAATGAAAATTTTAATTGAAATGCAGCCCAATATGTTAATGTGCCGTTTCGGCAATATGACCCCCGATGAAAGGGATATAAAACGTGCTGAAATGGTAAGGGCAATGCTGAAATAAGAAATCATTTCAGGAGTGATTTAAAATGAAATATAACTTCAAAAATTTCACACAAAAGGCAAACGAGGCCTTGAATCTTGCTATTACCGCCGCCGAAACTATGGGCCACACCTATATCGGCAGTGAACACCTGCTTTTAGGACTGCTCAGAGAAGGCACGGGTGTTGCGGCGGTTGTGCTTAACAAATTTAATGTCTATGCCGAGGATATTGCTGAAATTATGCAAGAAAAAATCGGAACGGGCGCTAAAACAAGGCTTGGCCCCGATTATTTCACTCCACGGGCCAAAAGGGTTATGGAGCTGGCAATAAAGAACTGTCAGGGCGCCACAGGTCAGCTTGTGGGCACCGAACACATTCTTATGGGAATTCTCGGTGAAAGTGATAACTATGCCGTTCGTTTTCTTGAGGATTCGGGCACCGATATTACCGACCTTTACACCGCCCTTGCAAAATCTATGGGCCTTGGTGTTAACGATAAAAACCAAAGGTCTGCCGAGACAAAACGAGGCTCCAATTCAGAGACTAAAACGCTGGAAAAATACGGCGTTGACCTTACCGAAAAGGCAAGAGCAGGCGAAATTGACCCCGTCATTGGCAGAAGCGATGAAATTCAGCGCGTTATTCAGATTCTTTGCCGCAGAACAAAAAACAACCCTTGTCTTATTGGTGAGCCAGGTGTCGGTAAAACAGCCATTGCCGAGGGCCTTGCAGTAAAAATTGTCAGCGGTGAAATCCCCGAAATTTTAAGGGATAAAAGAATTGTGTCGCTGGACCTTACGGGAATGGTAGCAGGCGCAAAATACCGAGGTGATTTTGAGGAACGCATAAAAACCGTTATTGATGAGGTTAAAAAGGCCGATGACGTAATTCTCTTTATCGATGAGGTGCACACCCTTGTGGGCGCAGGCTCGGCCGAGGGCGCAACCGATGCCGCAAACATTTTGAAACCATCTCTTGCAAGGGGAGATTTGCAGGTTATCGGCGCTACAACACTTTCGGAATATCGCAAGAATATTGAAAAGGATGCCGCCCTTGAACGCCGCTTCCAGCCTGTTAATGTTGAGGAGCCCTGCGAAGGCGATGCTGTTTTGATATTAAAGGGCCTTCGTGATAAGTATGAAGCCCACCACAAGGTTAAAATTACCGATGAGGCTATTGAGGCGGCGGTAAAACTGTCCACCCGTTATATAACCGATAGATTTTTACCCGACAAAGCCATTGACCTTATTGATGAGGCAGGCTCCCGCGTAAGGCTTAACGGCACCGAAATGCCCCAGGATATAAAAGGCCTTGATGAGGAAATTGCTAATTTGGAAGCTGAAAAAATTTTTGCTGTTAACGGTCAGGACTTTGAAAAAGCCGCAACACTTCGCGATAAGGAAAAGGAACTGCGGTCAAAGCAGGAAAAACTGAAAAAAGAATGGCAGGAAAAGAACGGTCATTTAAACGGTGTGGTTGATGCCGAGGAAATTGCCGAAATCGTGTCAAGCTGGACAGGGATTCCCGTTGTTCAGTTAACCGAAGAGGAAAGTCAGCGCCTTTTAAAGCTTGAAAATCTTCTCCACGAAAGGATTGTGGGTCAGGATGAAGCCGTAAATGCGGTTTCAAAGGCAATCAGGCGCAGTCGCGTTGGTCTTAAAGACCCTAAAAGGCCCATTGGTTCATTTATTTTCCTTGGCCCCACAGGTGTGGGCAAAACCGAGCTTTGCAAAACTCTGGCCGAGGCAATGTTCGGCAGCGAAAACGCAATGATAAGACTTGATATGTCGGAATATATGGAAAAGCACACCGTATCCCGCCTTGTGGGTTCGCCTCCGGGTTACGTTGGCTTTGAGGAGGGCGGTCAGCTTACCGAAAAGGTGAGAAGAAACCCCTACAGCATTATTCTTTTTGATGAAATTGAAAAGGCCCATCCCGATGTGTTCAACATTCTCCTTCAAATCCTTGAGGATGGTATTCTCACCGATTCTCAGGGCCGCAGGGTTGATTTTAAAAACAGCGTTATCGTTATGACCTCAAACATTGGCGCAAGGCTTATAACCGGGAAAAAGATATCCTTTGGCTTTGGTAATGAAACAAGCGACAGCGCCGATGATGATGCCATTAAAGAGAATGTGCTGGGCGAACTTAAAAAGGCCTTTAAACCCGAATTTTTAAACCGTGTTGATGACATTGTGGTCTTTAAAAAATTAACTAAAGATGATATTACCGAAATAGCCACCAAAATGCTTGACACACTTAAAAAGCGCCTTTTGGAAATGGGAGTTCAAATTGATTTTGATAGTTGTGTTCCAAAAGAATTGTCCCTTAAAGGCTTTGATGACGTTTACGGCGCAAGACCTTTGCGCCGCGCCATTGTCAACGAAATTGAGGATGCCTTAAGCGAAGCTATTCTGGATGGAAGCATAAATAAGCAGGATAAAATTTTCTGCAGTGTAACTAATGGTAAATATACCTTCACAAAGCAGTAAAGCGAGCGCGCCCGGTATCGGGCGCGTTCTCATTTTATTGACAAAATATTAAAGGATAAGTATAATTTTAGTGTATAGATTCTTTTTAAAAAAGGAAATGTGAAATGGGTAACTTTAATTTTGATGTTGCCGTTATCGGCGGCGGCGCGGCAGGTCTTACGGCGGCTGTAAGCTTAAAGCAGGAAAAGAGCAATTTGAAGGTTGCAATTTTCGAAAAACTTGACCGCGTTGGCAAAAAGCTTATCACCACGGGAAACGGGCAATGCAACATAACGAACAAAGATTTAAGTCTTGAGTTTTTTCACGGAAAGGACAAAGGCTTTTGTCAATATGGCATAGAGAACCTGGGCAACGAAAAAATAGTTTCCTTTTTTAAAAAAATAGGTGTTGAAATTGTTTTTGAGGAAAACGGCAAGGCTTATCCTATGTCCTATCAAGCAGGCAGCGTTGTTGACTGCTTGCGATTTGCGGCAGACAGCCTTGGTGTTACTACCCTTTGCGGATGCGGTGTTAAGGATATTACTCCCCTTAAAAAAGGCTTTAATATTAAAACCGAAAAAGGGGATTTCACGGCAAATTGTGTTATTTTTGCAACGGGACTTTTGTCGGGCGGCGAAAAGGTGGGCAGTGATGGTACGGGTCTTAAAATTTTAAAGAATTTAGGCTACAAGGCAGAACCGCTTTTCCCGGCCATCGTTCAGCTTAAAACCAAGGAAGAAACACCTAAAAAGCTTAAAGGAATTAAAACCGATATGAGTGTGTCGGTTTATGACGGCAAAATTAAACTTACCGAGAGTTTCGGTGAGGTGCTTTTTACCGATTACGGTCTTTCGGGCCCGGCCATAATGCAGGTTTCCCGTGCCATTGGAAAGGGCGATAAAATGCTGACGGTAAGCCTTGATTTATTGCCGCAGTACACCGTTTCGCAGCTTACCGAAATGCTTTTCAACAGGGTAAAAAATCTTAACGGGCGCACTGCTGAGGAATTTTTGACGGGAATGCTTAATAAGCGGCTCGGACAAACGGTTTTAAAGGAGTGCGGAATTTCGTTTTCCCAAGGGGTAAATGAAATAGCCGATAGGGTAGAGGTCATCGCTCAAAAAATAAAGGCCTTTAAATTCACCACAAATTCAACCACGGGATTTTTGAATTCACAGGTCACGGCAGGCGGCCTTTTAACAAATCAGTTTGACAGCAAAACTATGGAATCAAAACTTCACAAAGGGCTTTTTGCCGCAGGGGAAATTCTTGATATTGACGGCGACTGCGGCGGTTACAACCTGGCTTTTGCCTGGACTTCGGCAATGCTTGCCGCAAGGGCGGCCGCAGAGCGTGTAGAGGAAAAATAATGATTTTAATTTCAAATATTAACCTTCCGTTAGACACCGATTTTAATGACCTTTCGGGGGTCGTTGCAAGGGAACTGAAAATAGAAAAACATCTTGTTAAATCCGCAAAGCTTTATAGAAAAAGTGTGGATGCCCGCAAAAAAGACAAGGTGCATTTTTGCGTTTCGGTTGTTGCCGATGTATCGGGTGATGTATCAAAAATTCTTAAAAGAAATAAAAATACAAAGGTGTTTTTTGAAAAAGAATATGTCTATAAAAAGGCGAAAAAAATTCCCGAAAATCCTCCTGTTGTGGTGGGCTTCGGCCCTGCAGGAATGTTTGCGGCTTTAACCCTTGCAAGGGCAGGCCTTAAACCCATTGTTTTAGAGCGCGGCGAAAGGGTAGATGAGCGCCAAAAACAGGTTGCCGAATTTTTTGCAGGCGGGCCTCTTAATGAAAATTCCAATATTCAGTTCGGCGAAGGGGGCGCAGGCACCTTTTCCGATGGAAAACTTAACACGGGCATTAAAGACCCCCGCTGTCGAGAGGTGCTGAAATCCTTTGTCCGTTTTGGGGCAAGCGAAGAAATTTTAATCGATGCAAAGCCTCATGTGGGCACCGATGTTTTGTGTAGCGTGGTTAAAAACATCCGTGAGGAAATTTTGAGCCTCGGCGGTGAAATTCTTTTCGGCCACACCCTCACTAACATTGATAAGCAAAATAAAATACTTACCGCCGTTTGTAAGGGCCGGGAGATAGAAATAAAGTTTTCTTCTCTAGTTCTTGCCGTTGGCCATTCGGCAAGGGACACCTTTGAAATGCTAAAAGAAAAGGGTGTTCAAATGGAGCAAAAGCCCTTTTCGGTGGGTGTTCGCGTTGAACATTTCCAAAAGGATATAAATCGCGGGCTTTACGGCGAATTTGCCTCGCATCCCGCCCTTAAAGCGGCCGATTATAAACTTGCTGTTCACCTTGAAAACGGCAGGGGAGTTTACACCTTTTGTATGTGCCCCGGCGGTGAGGTTGTCAATGCCTCAAGTGAAAAGGGCGGCGTTGTGACAAACGGAATGAGTAACAGCGCCCGCGATGGTGTTAATGCAAACAGCGCGGTTTTAGTTGGCGTTGAGCCTGCCGATTTAAACAGCGATGATGTTTTGGCTGGGGTTTATTTTCAGCGTGAAATTGAGCAAAAAGCATTCAGCGTTGGACAGGGCGCAGTGCCTGTACAGTATCTTGGGGATTTTTTAGGCGTAGAAAGTGACAGTGAGCCCGTGACCCCCACAGTAAAGCCTCAAACGGTTTTCGCCGATGTCGGCGATGTTTTACCCGATTTCGTTTCAGAAAGTCTTAAAACGGCATTTAAAGAGTTTGATAAAAAAATTAAAGGTTTTGCAAATGCAGGGGCCGCGCTCACGTTCCCTGAAACCAGAAGCTCATCTCCCTTGCGAATTTTAAGAAATGATTTTGCTTCTCCCTTCGCCCCCTGGCTTTATCCTGCAGGGGAGGGCGCAGGCTATGCTGGAGGTATTATGTCGGCCGCCGTTGACGGAATAAGGGTAAGTGAGCGCATAATCGATAAATTAAATGCATAAAATTTATGTCAAATTAAACAAATTCGGTGTTTAAAATCCGTTCAATTTAATTGTTTTTCCTAAACTTGCTAAAAATAACAAATTTCGTTAAAAAATAAACGAAAAGAACTTGAAAAAATTTTTAATTTAGGTTAAAATAAAGGTATAAAATTTTAGGAGGTTATTCCAATGGTTAAAGTTGCTATTAATGGTTTCGGCCGTATCGGTCGTCTCGCATTCCGTCAGATGTTTGGCGCAGAAGGTTATGATGTTGTTGCTATCAACGACCTCACCAAGCCCTCAATGCTTGCTAACCTTTTAAAGTATGACACCGCTCAGGGCGGTTACTGCGGCTTCATCGGTGAGAATCTTCACACCGTAACTGCAGATGACGAAGCAGGCACCATCACTGTTGACGGCAAAACCCTCAAAATCTATGCTGAGAAGGATGCTAAGGATCTTCCTTGGGCCGAAATCGGTGTAGACGTAGTTCTCGAATGCACAGGTTTCTATTGTTCAAAAGAAAAATCAATGGCTCACATCAATGCAGGTGCTAAGAAAGTTGTTATTTCTGCTCCCGCTGGTAATGATCTCAAAACAATCGTTTACAGTGTAAACGAAGGCATCCTTACAGCTGATGATCAGATCATCTCTGCTGCTTCTTGCACAACAAACTGCCTTGCTCCCATGGCAAAAGCTCTTAACGATTATGCTCCCATCCAGAGCGGTATCATGAGCACA
>JAZSBX010000040.1:0-2812 GCA_045602605.1 Acutalibacteraceae bacterium | reverse complement strand
GAGAAGTCGCGTAGCTGGTCGAGCGCGCACGATTGGAAATCGTGTAACGGCTACAAACCGTTCGAGGGTTCGAATCCCTCCTTCTCCGCCAAAACAAAACCGCCCATTATGGGCGGTTTTTGTTTTGCGGTTAGATAGGAGGAGATTCGAACAAGGAAGGAGAAAGCCGCAGGCTTTCGGAAGAAAACAGTCCAGTGGACTGTTTTCGCTGACGTGGCAACGAGCGTAAGCGAGGCGAGAGAGTGCAGAGCACTCGGATATCCCTCCTTCTCCGCCAAAATCGACAAGTTTCGACAGGAGCTTGTCGATTTTACTTTTTACCTCTTCACTCTTCACTTTTCACTCTTCTCTTTCGAAACTTGTCGATTAGGTAATAAGTAATAGTGCATAGTGAAAAAGTATCGGTGTGCCTTGCGGCACAAAATATAAAAAATATGTAAGAGTTCGAACACATAGGTCAAAAAATCAAAGGGGTTCGAATTTGCGCAACCCTTTCAAAAATTCTGAATGCATTTGCATTCAGAATTTTTACTTATTTCCTCTTCACTCTTCACTTTTCACTCTTCTCTTTCGAAACTTGTCGATTAGGTAATAAGTAATAGTGAATAGTGAAAAAGTTTCGGTGTGCCTTACGGCACGAAATATAAAAAATATGTAGTGGTTCAAACCCATAACTCAAAATTTTAAAGGACATCGAATTTGTGCTCCCCAGCCAAAATAGAAACACCCCATTTGGGGTGTTTTATTTTTTCTTTGAAATTGGAGGAGATTCGAACAAGGAACTTAAATAAATATAATTGACATATAAATTTTTATATGATAAAATACAAAAAGAAACTTTATTTGGAGGAAACAAAAATGGAACGCATTAAGACAATTGAAACCCGTAACCTTTGCGAAAGCGCTAAAAAAGGCGGCTGCGGCGAATGCCAGACCTCTTGCCAATCTGCTTGCAAAACCAGCTGTGGCATTGCTAACCAGCAGTGTGAAAACAAGGAAAGTAAATAACAAACGCAAAATGCCGCCGCTCGGCGGCATTTTTTAATAGATTCCAAAGGGGAAAAACTAATGATACATCAATACAAACTAGGTGGATATAATATCGTACTTGATGTTTGTTCGGGCTCGGTCCACGTGGTGGATGAGATTGCCTATGATATGATTGAACTTTTTGAAAATGAGGATAAGGACACTGTCATTAACAACCTGCTTGAAAAATATGCCGCCCGCGATGACGTAACAAAACAGGAGTTGGCTGATTGTTACGACCAGATTTCAGATTTAAAGGCGGCAGGTAAACTCTTTGCGCCCGACACCTTCGAAAGCATGGCGGGACACTTAAAGGAAAAGACCGCAGGTGTTGTAAAGGCTCTTTGTCTGCACGTTGCCCACACCTGCAACTTAAACTGTGCCTACTGCTTTGCAAGTCAGGGAAAATATCACGGCAAGCGTGCTGTTATGAGCCTTGAGGTTGGCAAACGCGCTTTGGATTTTTTAATTGAAAATTCGGGAACAAGGCGCAACCTTGAGGTTGACTTTTTCGGCGGTGAGCCGCTTATGAATTTTGAGGTTGTAAAAGAACTTGTTGCCTACGCCAGAAGCATTGAAAAGCAAAAGGGCAAAAATTTCCGCTTCACCCTTACAACAAACGGCCTTCAAATTGATGACGATGTTATCGAGTTTGCAAACCGCGAGTGCAGTAACGTTGTTTTGAGTTTAGACGGCCGAAAAGAAATTCACGATCGCTACCGCGTTGATTATAACGGCAAGGGCAGTTGGGACCGCATTGTGCCTAAATTCCAAAAGCTCGTTAATGCCAGAGGCGGCAAAAATTATTATATGCGCGGCACCTTCACCCACCTGAACCCCGATTTCTTAAACGATATTAAACAAATGCTTGATTTAGGGTTTACGGAACTTAGCATGGAGCCTGTTGTTTGCGCCCCTGGGGACCCTTCGGAATTAACGGCTGATGACCTTCCCGTTGTCCTCGAACAATACGAAAAGCTTGCCGAACTTATACTCGAAAGAAAGGATGAGGGCAGGCCCTTCACCTTTTACCACTATATGCTGGATTTAACCGATGGCCCCTGCATTTACAAGCGCATTTCGGGTTGCGGAAGCGGAACCGAATATATGGCGGTTACCCCTTGGGGCGACCTTTACCCCTGTCACCAATTCGTGGGGGATGAAAAGTTTAAACTCGGCGATATTTGGGACGGCGTTACAAACAAGGAAATTCAAAACGAATTTGCCGCCTGCAACGTTTATGCCCACCCTGAATGTAAAAATTGTTGGGCTCGGCTTTATTGCTCGGGCGGTTGCGCCGCAAACGCTTATCATTCCACAGGCTCGGTTACAGGCGTTTATGAATACGGTTGCACCCTGTTTAAGAAAAGAATGGAATGCGCCATTATGCTGGCTGTTAAAAATAATTTGAGTGAGTGATTATGAAGACACCTATTTGCGATTTTGTGCGTGAATATGCCAAAAAAGGCCCTTTAAGATTACATATGCCCGGTCACAAAGGACAGGGTTTTCTCGGCGCCGAACAACTTGACATTACCGAAATTGACGGCGCTGACAGTCTTTATGAGGCGCAAGGCATTATTCGTGAGAGTGAAAAGAATGCCGGTGAAATTTTTGGAGCCGACACGTTTTATTCCACCGAGGGTTCCTCGCACTGCATTCGCGCAATGCTCTATCTTGCCTCGGTTTACGCCGTGGCTCAAAACAAAAAGCCCCTTATTGCCGCCGCCAGAAATGTCCACAAAACCTTTTTAAGCGCCGCTGCAATGCTCGATTTCGAAAT
>JAZSBX010000039.1:0-7078 GCA_045602605.1 Acutalibacteraceae bacterium | reverse complement strand
AGCATAACCTGACAGTTAACCTCTTTTAAATCCTGTGCCGAAACAGCGCCCTTAATGGCACCGCAGGTGGCAACATTCATAAATGCAGGGGTCTTAATAACACCTCGGTTGGTGATAAACTCACCACGCCTTGCGTTTCCCTCTTGCTTTAAAAGTTTATACATAGCTAAAAAAATCCTTTACTGAATTATCATCGCATCGCCGAAGCTGAAAAATCTGTATTTTTCATCCACTGCGGTTTTATAAGCCTTCATTGTTTTCTCATAACCATAAAATGCGCTAACCAGCATTATAAGCGTGCTTTCGGGAAGGTGGAAGTTGGTTATAAGGCCATCAATGCATTTGAAATTATAACCTGGATAAATAAAGATATCGGTGGAATCGGAGCACTGCTTTACTCCGCCGAATTTAGTTGCGGCGCTCTCCAGTGTTCGGCAGCTTGTGGTGCCCACGCAAATTACTCTGCCGCCTGCCGCCTTGGTTTCGTTTATGGTGTTTGCGGCCTCCTCACTTATGCAGTACCATTCAGAGTGCATTTTATGCTCGGTTATTTCATCTACCTTAACGGGCCTGAATGTGCCGAGGCCCACGTGCAAGGTGACATAAGCAATTTTAATTCCCTTTTGTTTCAATTCTTCAAGCATTTCCTTTGTAAAATGGAGACCTGCGGTGGGTGCTGCAGCGGAACCCAGCTCTTTTGAATAAACCGTTTGATAGCGTTCGCTGTTACTGAGCTTTTCCTTGATATAGTGTGGAAGCGGCATCTGACCTACCTCATCTAAAACGCTGAAAAACTCGCCATCGCATTTAAATTCTAAAATCCTGTTGCCATCGGGCAAAACATCAATAACGGTGGCTGAAAGCTTGTCTGAAAATTTAAATTCGGTTCCCGTTTTTGCCTTTTTGCCGGGTCCTGCAATGGCCTGCCAAATAAGAGAACTTTCCTGTTTTAAAAGAACAAACTCAACAACTGCGCCCGTGTCAACCCTGGTGCCAAAAATTCTTGCGGGCATAACCCTTGTATTATTAAGCACAAGGCAGTCACCTGCCCTTAAAAACTCATCAAGATGGTTAAAATTTGTGTGTAAAATCTCATCATTTGCTTTACTTAGTACCATAAGCCTTGAGGAATTTCTCGGCTCTATTGGTGTTTGTGCAATAAGATTTTCAGGTAAATCATAGTAAAAATCGCTTTTTTTCATAATATTAACCTTTCGGCAGTGTAATGAATAAAATATATTTGACAAACAAGCTCGGCAATGTTATATTTAATTGATGGTTATATATTAAATTAAGGCTTGCTTTTTTATATTATATTGCAAATTCCCTTTAATAGCAACCAAAAGTTTTTTCAAAGGAAAGTGAATCAAAATGAAGAATTACAAAGTGGGTATTATCGGTGCCACCGGAATGGTAGGTCAGCGGTTTTGCCTTCTTTTAGCCGACCACCCCAATTTCGATATTACGGTTCTTGCCGCAAGCCCCCGTTCAAAAGGCAAACGCTTTGAGGAATGTGTTAAAGACCGTTGGGCAATGACTGCTCCCATCCCCGAAAAGCTTAAAGATATGGTTGTTTTAAGCGCCACCGAGGATATTGATGAAATTGTAAGCCGCGTGGATTTTGTTTTCTGCGCAGTAGATATGAAAAAGGATGAAATCAAGGCTCTCGAAGAGCTTTACGCAAAGCACGAGTGCCCCGTTATTTCCAATAACAGCGCGCACCGCGGCACCAAAGACGTTCCTATGATTGTTCCCGAAATCAATGCCGACCACGCAAAGGTTATCGAGAGCCAAAGAAAACGCCTAGGCACAAAGCGCGGCTTCGTTGCCGTTAAGTCAAACTGCTCGCTTCAAAGCTATGTTCCCGCAATCTATCCCCTTTCCAAATTCGGCGTTGATAAGGTTTTAGTTTGCACCTATCAGGCAATTTCAGGCGCAGGAAAAACCTTTGAGCGTTGGCCCGAAATGGTTGATAACGTAATTCCCTTCATCGGCGGTGAGGAGGAAAAAAGCGAACAGGAACCCCTTAAAATTTGGGGTAAGGTTGAAAACGGCGAAATCGTTAACGCAACCGAGCCTAAATTCACCGCACAGTGCCTTCGTGTCCCCGTTTCCGATGGTCACATGGCTGCAGTTTTCGTTTCCTTTAAGGATGGCAAAAAGCCCACAAAGGAGCAAATTCTTGAGGCCTGGGCAAACTACAGCGGCCGCCCCCAAGAACTTGCCCTTCCCCACGCGCCCAAACAGTTCCTCCACTATTTCACCGAGGATAACATGCCCCAAACCAAGCTCCATCGCGACCTTGAAGGAGGCATGGCAGTTTCCATCGGTCGACTCAGGGAAGATTCACAGTACGACTACAAGTTTGTTTGCCTTTCCCACAACACCTTAAGAGGTGCCGCAGGCGGCGCAGTTCTGCTTGCCGAGCTTCTTTGTGCGGAAGGTTATATGGACTAATTTTTAAATTTTTTCAAAAAGGTGTTTTATATGAAAAAAAGAATCTTTACAGGTGCAGGCACAGCGCTTGTTACCCCCTTTAATGAAGATTACAGCGTTAATTACGATGCACTTCGTTTCCTTGTTAACGACCAAATTGAAAGGGGTATTGACTCCCTTATCATTTGCGGAACAACGGGCGAAGGCTCCACCCTTTCACACGATGAACACGTTAAGGTTATTGCCGAAGCCATTGATGCAGCAGGCGGTCGCGTTCCTGTTGTTGCAGGAACGGGCAGTAACGACACCGCATATTCCATTAAACTTTCAAAGGAAGCCGCCGCCCTTGGCGCAGATGCGCTTTTGCAGGTTACCCCTTACTACAACAAAACCTCCCAGCGCGGTCTTGTTGCGCACTACACCGAAATTGCAAAAAGCGTTGACCTTCCTATGATTCTTTACAACGTTCCCTCAAGAACGGGTATGAAAATTTCCGTTGATACCTACAAACAGCTTTCCAAAATTGACAACATTGTTGCAACAAAGGAAGCCAGCGGCGACCTTGATCTCGTACGTCAAATCCGCCAGTCTTGCGGCGATGACCTTGACATTTATTCGGGTAACGATGACCAGGTTTATGATATTTTAAAGCTTGGCGGCATCGGCGTTATTTCGGTGTTCTCCAACATTTTCCCCGCTGAACTTCACCAGCTTTGCCAACATTTCTTTGATGGCAACGAGGCAAAGAGCGAGGAAATGCAAAAGCATTATTTAGACATTATGAACGGCCTGTTTATGGACGTTAACCCCATTCCCGTTAAGGATGCAATGTCTATGCTTGGCATAAACGTTGGTCCCCTTCGCCTTCCCCTTTTAACAATGGATGATGAACACAAGGCGCAAATGCTTGCCCTTCTTAAAAGGTACGGTCTTTTAAAATAAAATTAAATTGGATGTGAAAAAATGACCAATATAATTTTAAGCGGTTGCGGCGGAAAAATGGGCGGTGTTATAACCGACATCGTTAAAGCCGATGAAAACGCTGACATTGTTTGCGGTCTTGATATCAGCGAAAACATTTCCCGTGGCTATCCCGTTTATAAATCAGCCGAGGACATTAAAGAAACAGCCGATGTTATCATCGACTTTTCTCACCCCAGCGCCCTTGACGGAATTTTAAGGCTTGCAAAGGCCAAAAACATTCCCGTTGTTTTGGCGACTACAGGCTACACTGAAAATGAAATTAAAAAAATCGAGGAAGCCTCAAAGGAAATCCCAGTTTTCTTTACCTTTAATTTCTCCCTCGGCGTAAACCTGCTTGTGGCCCTTTCTAAAAAGGCGGCGGCAGTGCTTGGCAATGATTTTGATATTGAAATTGTTGAAAAACACCACAATCAAAAGCTTGATGCACCCTCGGGCACCGCAATTATGCTGGCAAACGCCTTGAATAGTGTTTTTGATGATAAAATGATGTACGAATATGACCGACATTCAAAGCGTGCAAAGCGCGCTAAAAACGAAATCGGCATACATTCGGTTCGCGGCGGCACAATTGTTGGCGAGCATGACGTTATTTTTGCAGGCCGTGATGAGGTTATCACCCTCTCCCACTCCGCAGGCTCAAAACAGGTTTTTGCCGCAGGCGCAGTTAAAGCCGCAAAATTCATTGCTTGCAAAACGCCCGGTATGTACGATATGAACGATGTTATAAAATTCTAAATAAAAAGGCACGGACTTTTCACAGTCCGTGCCTTTAACTTTGTCTATGTGGCTATATAAAAACTTACTTTGGTGGTCTTCCCCTGTGGATAAATACCCCGAAATCCATTTGTTATGCGATAAAAACGCTAATATTGTATTATAAATCTTATTTGTATAATATAATTATTGTTAAAAGTGTTGATTTTTATATTCAATAGTGGTATAATTATTGTGATTTATTGGGTAAAAATTTCTCAAGGGGTTCCGATATGTATACAAAATTTTTCAAAAGGGTTATAGATATTGTCCTTTCTGTAATTGGTATCACAGTTTGTTTCATTCCTATGATTATTACCGCCATCGCCATTAAGATAGACTCCCCCGGCCCAGTGCTTTTCAGGCAAAAACGAATTGGGCACAAAGGTAAAGTTTTTGAAATTTACAAATTCAGGTCTATGTGTCAGGGCGCAGAGCATACCGGTACAGGTGTTTACAGCGGTGCTGACGATATGCGCGTTACCAAGGTTGGAAAGATTATCAGAGCCACAAGCATTGATGAGTTGCCGCAGCTTTTCAACATTATAAAAGGTGAAATGAGTTTCATCGGTCCCCGGCCTCCGCTTACATATCATCCCTGGCCTATTGAGGAATACACCGAAGAGCAGTTACATATGTTTGATGCTCGCCCGGGCATTACGGGTTGGGCGCAGGTCAACGGCCGAAAAGGTGTTGAGTGGCACAAGAGAATTCAGCTTAACTGTTGGTATGTTGACAATATGTCGCTGTGGCTTGATATAAAAATACTGTTCACAACATTTTTTAAGGTTTTAAAAAATGAGGATAACGTAAACGTTGGCGCAACGCTTGTAACCGAAGAAACAAAGGAAAAAGAATTTGAGACGGTATAAATTATGTCATTAGAGTATTTTTACATAACAAACGATGCCGATATTGCCAGAGCCTGCGAAAGAGCGGGCGTTGACCGAATTTTTATTGATATGGAATATATCGGCAAGGCCCAGCGGCAGGGCGGGCTTGACACGGTGCAAAATCACCACACCATCGAAGATGTAAAAAATATAAGGGCGGCTATAAACAAAGCGAAGCTTCTTGTAAGGGTTAACCCAATACACGATGGCTCTGAAAGTGAAATTAACGCCGTTATTGATGCAGGCGCCGATTTTATAATGCTTCCAATGTGGAAATCGGTAAAGGAAGTAAAAACATTTTATGAAATTGTGGGCGGCAGGGTGAAAACGGTTCTTCTGCTTGAAACCGATGAAGCGCGAAATTGCCTTGATGAGGTAATAAAGCTTGACGGCGTTGATGAAATATACATTGGCCTTAACGACCTGCATTTAAGTCAACATAAAAAATTTATGTTTGAGCTTTATACCGATGGAACGGTTGATGAAATCGTATCAAAGTTAAAGTCTGCAAATATAAAATTCGGCGTAGGCGGCGTAGGCAAGGTTAATTGCAATAATCTTTTGCCTGCAGAAAACGTTTTGTGTGAGCATTACAGACTTGGTTCTTCTATGGTTATTCTCGCCCGTGCATTTTGCGATTATACAAAATACACCGCTAAAGAATTTGAAAGCATAATGACCGCCGGCATTGCCGAAAACCGCCAGTTTGAAAAAAGCATTGAGGAAAAACCGTCAGATTTCTTTGACAAAGTACATAACGAAACAAAAATAATAATTGAAAAAATTAAGGCGAATAAATGAAACTGCTTCTAACAGGTGCCTTTAAGTGCACAAACGAACAAATTGAATATATAAAATCGCTTGGTCACGAAATTGTGCTTTTTTTGGATGAAAGAGAAAAAATCGATTTCGATGTAACTGATATTGAGGGCGTAATTTGTAACGGACTGTTTGTTTATAACGACATTAAATCCTTTAAGAGCCTTAAGTATATTCAGCTTACAAGCGCGGGTTATGACCGTGTTCCTATGGACTATATAAAACTGCGCGGAATTGAAATACACAACGCCCGTGGTGTTTACAGTGTACCAATGGCCGAATTTGCACTTGCCGGAATTTTACAACTTGTTAAACAGTCAAGATTTTTCTATGAAAATCAAAGACAGCGCCTTTGGGAAAAATCCAGAACACTTGGTGAGTTAGCAGGTAAAACTGCAGTCATAGTGGGCGCAGGCAACATTGGCAGTGAGGTTGCAAAAAGGCTTAAAGCATTTGACGTAACCGTTACGGGAATTGATATAACAACCGAACAAAGACCTTATTTTGATGAAATCCAACCGCTTTCAAATCTTGATGACCGGTTAAAAACGGCAGACATTGTCATTCTCACACTGCCGCTTACAACCGATACAAAAGAACTGTTTGATAAATCAAAGTTTGGTTTAATGAAAAAAAGCAGTATATTCGTAAATATGGCAAGAGGACAGCTGGTTGCGGAGAAAGCTTTAATTGAAGCGTTAAGCAATAAAAATCTTTTTGGCGCAGTGCTTGATGTTTTTGAAACTGAACCGCTTAAATCCGACAGTCCCCTTTGGAATATGGACAATGTTATTGTTACTCCCCACAACAGCTTTGTGGGACAAAATAATAACAAAAGAATGTTTGATGTTATGCTTGGCAACTTGGAGAAATATTGCGATGAATAAAAAAGTGTTACTAACGGCTACGGTTCAAAGTCATATTTGTCAATTTCATAAACCACTTATGAAGTTGCTTAAAGAAAACGGATATGAGGTGCACGTTGCTGCAAGAGATAATTTAGCCGAAAAAAACGGTCTTGCAATGGAATATGCCGATAAAGTCTTTAATATTCCTTTTGACCGTTCACCCTTCAGCAAAAGAAATATTAAGGCCTACAAAGAACTTTCAGAGGTGCTGGCCCAAAACGAGTATAAAATTATTCACACTAACACTCCTATGGGCGGGATGATTACCCGCCTGGCGGCTAATAA
>JAZSBX010000038.1:0-5497 GCA_045602605.1 Acutalibacteraceae bacterium | reverse complement strand
TCGTTAATGAGAGCCGTGGTTTCAGCGGGGGTTTTGTTCATTTTCCAGTTACCTGCGATAACTGCGCTTCTTTTTGCTTTATCCATTTCAATTTCTCCTTTTACATAAATGTAGGGGCGATTTCGCGCCCCTACGGTTTTTTAAATTTATTTATCGTTAGGAGCCACGATACGGGGAAGCGCCTTGCCCTCAAGGAACTCAAGAGACGCGCCGCCGCCTGTGGAAATGTGGGTCATCTTATCGCCGAAGCCCATGGTGTTAACCGCTGCGGCAGAGTCGCCACCGCCGATAACCGTAACGGCATCGGTTTCGGCAAGAGCCTTTGCCACTGCTAAAGTGCCCTTTGCAAGGGTGGGGTTCTCGAACACGCCCATAGGTCCGTTCCAAACAACGGTTTTGGCGTTCTTAACCTCGGTTGCATAAAGCTCTGCAGTTTTTGTGCCAATGTCAAGGCTCATCATATCAGCAGGGATTTTATCGGCATCAACAACGCTTACTTCAAGGGGAGCGTCAATGGGGTCGGGGAAGTCTTTAACAAGGGTGCAGTCAACGGGGAGAAGAATTTTAACACCCGAAGCCTCTGCCTTTTCCATCATTTCGCGGCAGTAGTCAATTTTGGTTTCATCAATAAGCGAAGTGCCAACGCCGTAGCCTTTAGCGGCAAGGAAGGTGTAGGCCATACCGCCGCCGATAATAAGGGTGTCGGCCTTGGTTAAAAGATTTTCGATAACGGGAAGCTTGCTGTCAACCTTTGCGCCGCCCAAAATGCAAACGAAGGGGCGAACGGGGTCGTTAACGGCATTGCCGAGATACTGAAGCTCTTTGCCGATAAGGTAGCCTGCGGCGGCCTCCTTAACGTAGGAAACAACGCCAACGGTGGAGCAGTGTGCGCGGTGTGCGGTGCCGAATGCATCGTTAACGAAGATGTCGGCAAGGGAACCGAGTTCAGCAGAAAATGCCTCGCCGTTTTTTGTTTCCTCTGCGCGGTAGCGTGTGTTCTGGAGAAGAACAACGTCACCATCCTTCATAGCAGAAACTGCGGCCTTTGCATTTTCGCCGACAACGTTGTCATCAGCGGCAAATTTAACCTCGATACCGAGCTTCTTGGAAAGGTCCTCGGCAACGGGAGCAAGTGACAGCTCGGGCTTGGGCTCACCCTTGGGCTTGCCAAGGTGGGAGCAAAGAATAACCTTACCGCCGTCAGCGATAAGCTTTTTAATTGTGGGGAGAGCCGCAACGATGCGGTTGTCATCGGTGATAACACCGTTTTTAAGGGGCACGTTGAAGTCACAACGAACCAGAACCTTTTGACCTTTTACGTTAATGTCGTCAACGGTCTTTTTGTTTAAAGCGCTCATTTAAAAACATCCTTTCAAAGTAGGTTAAAAATATAACATTCTTATTTTACCACATTTTCAGCATTTTTCAATACCAAAATGTAAAAAAATTACCATTTGTGGTTGTGTAATTGCCCCTTGTTTTGAAGTTCGGGGTAACCCCATTGGCGAAGGGCCTCGTAAACCCCAACGGCAACCGAGTTTGAAAGATTTAAACTGCGGGCTTCATCAATCATCGGAATTCGCACACAGCGCTCACGGTTGGCCATTAAAAGCGCTTCGGGAAGCCCCTTTGTTTCCTTGCCGAAAAAGAGATATGCGTTATCGGGGTAGGACACATCGGAATGGGTGTTTAAAGCCTTGGTTGTGAAAAAGAAAAATTCGCCCTTGTTTTTTGCAAAAAAGTCATCTAAAGAGTCATAATAAGTTATGTCCAAAAGGTGCCAATAGTCAAGGCCTGCTCTTTTTAATTTCTTATCATCAACGGTGAAGCCCATAGGGCCGACAAGGTGCAGTCTTGCCCCCGTTGCGGCGCAGGTTCGCGCCACGTTTCCCGTGTTCTGGGGAATTTCGGGCTCAACCATAACGATGTTCAGTGTTGCCATAATAAAAATCCTTTCAATGTTTACAAATAATCTAATCTGTGATAAAATAATCGTTGGTGATAGAAATGAAAATGAACGAAACCATTTTAAAATACACTTTAAAAAGCGAGGAAAAATATAACATTCGCTACGCCAAAAAAGACGGCGCGCTTTACGGCGGTTTTAGGGCGGCCTACCTTTGGAGTTACGTTTACGCCGCAATTTTTGCTTTAATGGTGCTTTTGGGAATTTGGTTTAAAGAGGAAATTTCCACAAACCTGAACACGGTTTATACCATCGGCGCATTTTTGGTTTTAGGCCTTGCGGGCGCTGTTTTCAATGGTTTTAAAATGCCCCTTTTCACAGCCCTTTGCTCTTTGCCTGTCAGCGTTTTTGCCGTGATTTGTTTTGGAAAACTGCTTATAGACCCTGCAGGCCTTTTAGGGTTTAACGGAAAATTTTATTGGGCCCACCTGCTGCCGATTTCGGTTTTGGCAGTTTCATCCGCCGCAATGCTCATAATCGGCCTTCGGGCAAGGCTTCTTTTAAAGAAGGGCTATGACAAAATTTCCCAGCGGCTCTACGCCGAATATTCCGCCCACGCCGAGAATTTAAGCGAGGAAGAGTGGGAGGAATTTTTGAAAAATTACGACCCGAGGCCAAAAAAAGAAAAAAACAAATAAATTGCAGGGAGGCGTTTTGCCTCCCGCTTTATTTTAACATAAATTTTCTCCCTTTTCAATGACAGCAAAATGATTTTTTTGGTTAAAAGTTTAAATAAAATTTATTTTCTTGACATATTTGTAAATTATATATATAATATTGAAATATGACTGTGTATATTGCACGGCAGTTCGATTGGTCACGGAAGGGTTCCGTATTATAAATTTTAAGGAGTTCATTCACAATGGCTAAGGTAATCAAACTCACTCCAGTCGGTCTTAAAAAGGTTCAGGAGGAGCTGGAAAACTTAAAAACAGTCGGCAGAAGCGAAATTGCCGAAAGAATTAAAATCGCCCGTGGTTACGGCGACCTTTCAGAAAACAGCGAATACGATGAAGCAAAAAACGAGCAGGCTAAAATTGAGGCCAGAATCGTTGACCTTGAGGTTATTCTTAATAACTATGAGCTTATTTCCGATTCCAAGGGCAAGCCTAAATCGGTTCAGGTTGGCTCAAGGGTTAAGGTTTTAGACGTTGAATTTGAGGAAGAAATGGAATTTAAGGTTGTTGGCTCCTCTGAAGCCGACCCCGACAACGGCTTTATTTCCGATGAATCCCCCGTTGGCAAGGCGCTTATCGGCGCAAAGGTTGGAGAAAAAGTTACGGTTGAGGTTAACTCAAACGAGTTCGTTTATGAGGTTCTTTCCATTTCCAGATAAGGATTAGAGGGATGTTAAAATGGCAGAAAACAAGAATATGAACAATAACGCTCAACCCGAGGTTAACGTAAACGAGCTTATCAAGGTTCGCCGCGATAAACTTGCCCTTCTTAAAGAGGAGGGCCGCGACCCCTTTGTTATTACAAAGTTTGATTTTGATGCAAGGGCTCTTGATATTAAAGAAAATTTTGAGGAATACGAGGGCAAAACCGTTAAAATTGCAGGCCGCATTATGAGCCGCCGCATTATGGGTAAGGCAAGCTTTTGCAACGTTCAGGACACATCGGGTAATATTCAAAGCTATGTTCGCCGTGATGACGTTGGCGAGGAGGCTTATGCCGCTTTTAAAAAGATGGATATCGGCGATATCGTTGGCCTCGAGGGCTTTGTGTTCAGAACCCAGACAGGGGAAATTTCCATTCACGCCGAGAGCATTCAGCTTCTTTCAAAATCCCTTTTGCCCCTGCCCGAAAAGTTTCACGGCCTAAAGGATACCGACCTTCGTTACCGTCAGCGTTACGTTGACCTTATCGTTAATCCCGAGGTAAAGCGCAACTTCGTTATCCGTTCAAGGTTTATCAAGTTTATGAGAGAATACCTTGATAATATGGGCTACATTGAGGTTGAAACACCCGTACTTAACACTATCGCAGGCGGCGCAACGGCAAGACCTTTTATTACACACCACAATACACTTGACCTTGATATGTATATGAGAATTGCCACCGAGCTTCCTTTAAAGCGCCTTATCGTTGGCGGAATGGACAGGGTTTATGAAATCGGCCGCATTTTCAGAAACGAGGGAATGGACCCCAAGCACAACCCCGAGTTCACCTCCATTGAGCTTTATCAGGCCTATGCCGATTTCCAC
Source organism: Acutalibacteraceae bacterium (assembly GCA_045602605.1). GTDB lineage: Bacteria > Bacillota > Clostridia > Oscillospirales > Acutalibacteraceae > SIG587. Next base: position 1,324 of record JAZSBX010000038.1, on the reverse strand, counting down.
GATATGATGGACATCGCCGAGGGCATTATTTCGGGCGCCGCAAAGGAAATTCTCGGTACCTATGAAATTGAGTGGATGGGCGAAAAAATTGATTTGACCCCCGGCTGGCGCAGGCTTTCAATGGTTGATGCCGTTAAGGAATACGTTGGCATTGACTTCGGCGCTATAACCGATGATGCCGAGGCAGTTGCCGCTGCAAAGGCGGTTGGCGTTGAGCTTGCCGACACGGCAGATAAAACCTGGGGCAACGCTCTTTATGCCTGCTTTGACCAGCGCGTTGAGGAAAAACTTATTCAGCCTACGTTTATCACAATGTATCCCGTTGAGGTTTCTCCCTTAACAAAGGCATCGCCTTTAGACCCAAGACTCACCGAGCGCTTTGAGCTTTTCGTTTGCCACAGTGAGCTTGCAAACGCCTACAGTGAGCTTAACGACCCCGATGTTCAGCGCGAGCGCATTGAAAAGCAGCTTGAACTCAGGGACCGTGGTGATGATGAGGCCGAAATGCTGGATGAGGATTTCTTAACTGCGCTTCAATACGGTATGCCACCAACAGGCGGTATGGGTATCGGCGTTGACAGAACGGTTATGCTTCTTACAAATTCCGACACCATAAGGGAAGTAATCCTGTTTCCAACGATGAAACCCGAAAGCAAATAAAAACAAGAAATAAAAAATCCGACCGTTTTTAAAACGGCCGGGTTTTCTTTTTTAAGGTTATTAGAATTCTAGTTTTTCCTCAATGTATTTTTTAAGGTCTGCAATGGGCAGTCTTACCTGCTGCATTGTGTCGCGGTCGCGAACGGTTACACAGCCATCGGTCTCGCTTTCAAAATCATAGGTAATGCAGAAGGGTGTGCCGATTTCATCCTCGCGGCGGTAACGCTTGCCGATGGAACCTGCATCGTCATAATCAACCATAAAGTATTTTGAAAGCTCGCTGTAAACCTTGCCTGCGCCCTCATTCAGCTTTTTGGAAAGGGGCAGAACCGCCGCCTTAAAGGGAGCGAGAGCAGGGTGTAGGCGAAGGACAACACGGGTGTCGCCCTTTTCATCGGTTTCCTCATCATAAGCGTTGCAGAGAAACGCAAGGAGCACACGGTCGGCGCCGAGGGAAGGCTCAATAACGTAGGGAACATACTTTTCGTTTGTTTCGGGGTCAAAATATTCCATACCCTCGCCCGAATGGTTGGCATGCTGGGTTAAATCGTAATCGGTGCGGTCGGCAACGCCCCATAATTCACACCAGCCAAAGGGGAACAAGAACTCAAAGTCGGTTGTAGCCTTTGAATAGAAGCAAAGCTCATCTTTATCGTGGTCGCGA
>JAZSBX010000037.1:0-8083 GCA_045602605.1 Acutalibacteraceae bacterium | reverse complement strand
GATTCTTTCTTATTATGATTACACAATCGGTTTCTTGGGCGGTAAGGATATTACGGGCGTTATAGCGGTAAATGCCGTTACAGGCGAAATGAATGACTATTCCGTAAGCCAGGTTCCCGAGTGGATTGACACCGTTTATTCTGCAGATATGATAATTGAGCAGGCCGATTTTTGGGGCGCTTATCAAAACGGTTTTTGGAACTCTATTTTCGCTCAAAAGAACGTTGTTGCCACAACCGATGGCTATAACTACCTTGCTGTTGACGATGACGTTTGGCTCTACACCGGAATTACCTCGGTTGTCAGAGATGAATCTAACATTGGATTTATTCTTGTTAATATGAGAACTAAAGAGGCCAAGACCTTTTCAATTAACGGCGCCGAGGAATATTCCGCAATGGCATCGGCCGAGGGCATGATTCAGGAAAAGGGTTATGTTGCCACGTTCCCCATTCTCGTTAACATTGAGAATATTCCGTCCTATTTCATAAGCCTTAAGGACAGCGCAGGGCTTGTAAAGGCATATTCCTTCGTTTCGGTTTCAAATTATCAGATAGTCGGCGTTGCCGATACCCTTGAAGGCGCGCAAACGGAATATATCAGGCTTCTTAAAAATTCCGATATTATAAACGAATCCCAAGGCCCGACAACGGAAGCTTTGCTTAATGTTGCAACCGCAAAGGTAGAGAGCATTGAAACGGCCGTTGTTAATGGTAATTCAAAGTATTATATAAAACTTGAAAATATTGAGGAAGTTTTTGTAGCAGACATTTCTCTCTGGAACAAGCTTCCCTTTGTAGATGAGGGCGACACCGTTACCGTTAGCTATTACACCGATGAAAACGGAAAGATAACGGTTTCGGCTATAGGTGATACCGACAAAATTGAAGCATAACTGTCGTAAAATGCAATAGTAAAATAAAAGGTAGGCACATGGAAACAACCGTGTGTCTACCTTTTTTTGCTAGGGCAGATGCCTAAAAATAAAAAGGAAAAAGAAACAAAAGTTATAAAAAATAAAAAGCATCTAACGGCTAATTTTACAACCCTTGCAAACTGTTGTTTTATACTCGGAAAAGGGATTGTGCAGTCTTGACATTTTCCATATTTTATGATATCATAAAGTGAATAAATTTTTAATATAGGCGTGTTGTATCCATTTTTAGGAAACGTTCAAAATTTAACCAAAACGCGCGGTGCCGAAGGGGGTTTTTAATTTGGAATTAACACAAGAATTAAAAGGCCTTTCTTTTGCACAGGTTTTGCTTTATATTTCGTTGTTTGTTGTGGGCATTTTCCACGTTTATCTTTCCTGCTTGCTTTCGGTCGCCCTTCTTATAGGACTGTGTGTTCACCTTATTAAAAAGGGCGCCCTCACTATAAAGTGGGATTTAGGTTTTGTAGCAATTCTGGTTTTGGTTGCAGGTTATGCCGTAACGCCTTTGTGGGCGGTGGATGGCGGCGAGGCAATTTTCGGATTTTTCAAATTCCTCCCCCTTGTGCTTTACAGCCTTCTTCTTATGCAAGAGGAGGGCGGGCGACAAAAGGTGATTTCAGGGCTGCCCTATGTGGCTGCCGTGCAAACGGTAATCTCCACCGCACTTATGTACATACCTTCGTTATCCACCTATTTTGCGGTGTCGGGGCGACTCAGCGGTTTTGTTCAGTACCCCAACACGTTTGCTATGATTCTTTTGATTTGCGAACTAATTTTAATCACTAAAGAAAAACCCTCGATAATTGATTACGTGTGCATTTCTATTCTGCTTTTTGGAATTCTTTATACAGGTAGCCGAACGGTTTTCGTGTTGGCGGCAATTTCAAATCTTGTAGCGGTTTTTACCTCTAAAAACAAAAAACTTCGCCTTGTTGTGATTGCATTTATGTGCGGCGGAATTGTTTTGGTTCTGCTTTACTGCTTAATTACAAACAGTTTTGATGTTCTCACCCGATATCTTAATATTTCGGTATTGGAAAGTACCTTTGTAGGCCGCTTACTTTATGCGCAGGATATAATGCCTACGGTTTTATCACATCCCTTTGGAATTGGCTATATGGGATATTACTTTATTCAGCGCAGCGTGCAAACAGGTGTTTATTCTATTATGTTTATACATAATGACCTGCTTCAAATTGCTATTGACGTGGGCTGGATTCCATGTATTTTGCTGATTTGCGCCATTGTTATGACCTTTGCAAACCGAAAGGTTGCTTTGAAAAACAAAATAATTCTTGCCACAATTTTTCTTCATGCCCTCTTCGATTTTGACCTTATGTACATTGCAGTATTTATGATACTTCTCTTATTTTTAGAGCCGAAAGAGTGGAAAAAGAGCACACTTAAAAAGAATACCGCCGCTTCGGTTTTTTTAGCGGCAGTTTTAGGGGTGGCAAGCGTTTATTTCGGCATTGCTCAACTTTTTACACGCTTTGAACTGCACGAAGCAGCAGTAAAAATATATCCTGCCGCAACTATTAGTCAAACCGAACTTATTAAAGATGCGGCAACTACCCTTGAGGAAGCTGAAATTGGTGAAAAAATATTAAAAAGGAATAAATACGTTTCGGTGGCTTACAGTGCTGTAGCCAGGTATGCTTACTCTAAAGGCGATTTCGGAAAGCTTATTAAGTATAAGAAAAAAACCATTGAAACGGCGCCCTTTTCATCAGGTGAGTATATTGAATACGCTACTATGCTTCTTAACGGCGTAAAGCTTTACACACAGGCCGGGGATTTAAAAAGCGCAGATATTTGCAAGGAAGAACTTTTTGAGCTGGAAAAGGTTCGTTTTGCACAGCGAGATAAGGTTAGCAAACTCGGCAGTATGATAGACCTGCAGCACTCTCTCTATTTTTCTAACGATTTGCAAGAACAAATTGACTCGCTTCGTGAGGAGGGATAATGTGAAAAAAATTATAGCTGTTTTTTGCATAGTATCGCTTCTTGTATTGCAAACGGGCTGCGCAAGGCCCGCGAAAAAAGCGGCAACGCTGCTTGACAGACAAGGTAACGCTATTGCAACCATAGATAAGCTTGAGTTTTCTGATAAAAGTTTAACGGATTTAAGATATCGAAGCTATGTCGAAGCCGTTTTAGCAGAGGCTATAGAAATTTTGGCAGAAAAAAACGGTATAAGCAGCGAAGATGCGGTGCAAAAGCTTTTCAGCGAAGGTTTCAGCATTAAAACCGAATTTGACCCAACCGTGTTTGAGGCTGCGGCCACAGTTGGGAAAAACGCAAATGTTCATCAGTCCGGTTGCGCCGTTTTAGATGAAAACAGCGCAGTTCTCGCCATTTCAAGTGTGGGTGAAAGAAGAAACGGAAACACCAAGCTTTCACCGTTTTCCACAATAAAACCGCTAAGCGTTTACGCTCCCGCAATGGAGGAAAAGATTATTAGCTGGTCAACGAATATTGTGGATAAACCCTTCTCAAAAATCACCGATGAAAGCGGCAAAGAGGTTGATTGGCCCACAAATCCAAGTGAAAATTACACCTATCAAAAAACAACCCTTTTTGAGTGTATCAAACAGTCGCTGAACACCGCTTCGGTGCACGTTCTCAAAGATTTGGGGGTAAAAAAATCCATTGAATTTTTAACCGATTCATTCGGCCTTGATTTGGGCTTTGAGAGTAACAAACTTGCCCTTGAAGGTGAAAATCAGGTCATTGGAAATATGGCTATGGGATATTTGAACGTGGGGCTCACCCCGGTTCAACTCGCCGCTTGTTATCAGATTTTTTCAAGGGGCGGCAAATACATAGAACCTCATATGATTTCTTCTATAACCGATGAAAACGGAAATACAGTGTACACCTACATTAAAAGTGAGAAACAAGTGATAAGCGAAGAAACCGCTTATATTATGAACAGACTTTTATTAGGCGTTGTATCTGTCGGCGGAACGGGTGATAAAGCCAAGGTTCAGGGATGTGAACTCATTGGAAAAACCGGCACGGGCTCTGATGAGGGCGGAAACTGGTTTGTGGGTGTTACACCGCAGTATAGCTGTGCATTGTGGCACGGCAAAATCCAAGGTGTGGGAAACATTGCGGATGAGCTTTTCACCGGTGTTATGGAAAAAATGCCTGACCCCGAGGTAGAAAAATTTTCCGCGCCTAAAACGGTAAGGAAAGGTGTTTATTGCAGTGAATCGGGAAAACTTTTTTCCGCTTCTTGCAAAAGAATGCAAATTGGCTACTATGTGCAAACAGAAAAACCCGCTGTCTGTGATGCGCATTAACATATATGAAAAAATTTTTTTAAGAGGTGTTTTGAATGAAAATCATCAAGAAAGGTCTGGCAATGTTACTTGCTACTGTAATGTTATTTACAGTACTGCCTTTGGGTGCTATGGCAGAAAACCAAGTGGCTTTTGAGCTTGTTTTAGACCAGACTGCGGCTGTTACCATGGTTGAGAATAGTAATACTCTTTTAAGTTTTACTCCTGATGCCAGCGGTTATTACAAATTTTATTCTACTAACCGTGGAGAACTTGACCCAGAGGCATGGCTTACGGACAGCGAGGATAATTTGCTGGGTCAGAATGATGATGGCGAAGATTGGAATTTTAATTTAGTTGCTCTCCTTGAGGCAGGTCAGATTTATTATCTGGAAATTGGCGCAAGGGGTAGTGCAGGCAGCTTTGACGTTTGCGTTTCAAGCTGCAATCCCAAAGTAGTTCAGTCTATTGAGTTTGAGGATGCTTGGGTTTTTGAAAATGACTCATATATCGCAGAGGACTGGAATGATGACACAGGCGAATATGTGGCGTATGAAAAGTATTCATACAATTTAAATTATACCGTAACCTATTCCGATGGTTCAACCGAACAACATTGGAACTCAAATTATGTCTATGATGATTTGGGTGATTACTACTTTAGTGTTACCGATGACCAGAGCTATGCAACTCCTTGGGGCAAAGGCGCACACACTGTAACTGTTGAGGTTGCGGATTTGGGTATAATCGGAACCTTTACAGTAAATGTTGTGGAATCTCCCGTAGCTTCCGTAGAGGTAGAAAAAATCACCATTTTAGAAGGTTCGAACGGATATTATAAAACGGATGAGCTTCGTGATGAGGAAACAGGAGAATATATCGGCGAGTCTCCTGAATATTTCTGCTACCATACCCAATGGCCTACCAATGGTAACACTGTTATTACACTTAAAGACGGCACTATTATTGAAAACAACTGGTTTGAGTGGGGAAACATCGAATATGGCATTAACGTTTCATCCACTAACCAAAGTTACGAAAACCAATGGACAGTAGGTAACACTTATGAAGTGACTGGTTATATTGCAGGCTTTGAGTTTACCTATAAGATAGAAATTGTTTCTTGCCCTGTAGCTTCCGTATCGGTAGAAAAAATCACCATTTTAGAAGGTTCAAACGGTGATTATAGAACCGAAAGCCTTTATGATGAGGAAACTGAGGAATATATCGGCGAGTCTCCCGAGTATTTCTATTACAGTACTCCTTGGCCACAAGAGGATAATACAACCATTATCCTTAATGATGGCACCGTTATATACGATAACGAATTTGATTATAACGGCGAGTATTACAGTATAGGTGTTTGCGATTCCGAACAAAGCTATGAAAACCAGTGGACGGCAGGCAACACCTATGAGATTACAGGTGAAATTGCAGGCTTTGAGTTTACATATGAAGTAGAAATTGTAGAATCTCCCGTAGCCTCAGTAGAGGTTGAAAAAATTACATTTATGGAAGGTTCAAACGGTAATTATACAACCGACAGCCTTTGGGATGAATACGGAAATTATGTCGGTGAAACACCGGAGTATTTCCGTTATCATACTCCTTGGCCATCTTGCGACACCACCGTTATCACCCTTAAGGACGGCACTGTTATTGAAAACGACTGGTTTGACTGGAATGGTAAATATTATAGTGTAAGTGTAAACTCCACAGGCCAAAGTTATGAAAACCAGTGGACGGCAGGCAACACCTATGAGATGACAGGTGAAATTGCAGGCTTTGAGTTTACCTATGAAGTAGAAATTACAGAGTCCCCCGTAGCCTCAGTAGAGGTTGAAAAAATTACTATTTTTGAAGGCACAAGCGGTGATTATAGGACCGATGAAATCTGGAACGAGGAGACAGGGGAGTGGGAATGTTCGCCTGAATATTTCTATTATAACGGATATTGGCCAAATTGGGAAAATACCGTTATTACCCTCAAAGACGGCACAGTTATAGAAGGTGCTCAGTTTGATTTTGACGGTCAAACTTACTGGATAACTGATGTACAGTCCGGTCAATGGTACGAAAATCAGTGGACAGTAGGTAATACTTATGAAGTAACTGCAAAAATTGCAGGTTTTGATTTTACCTATGAAGTAGAAATTGTTGAGTCCCCCGTAACTTCCGTTCAGGTGGAAAAAATCACATTTATGGAAGGTTCAAACGGTGATTATAGAACCGATGAAATTTGGAACGAGGATACAGGGGAGTACGAATATTCTCCGGAATACTTCCGTTATTACCTGCCTTGGCCATCTTACGACACCACCGTTATCACCCTTAAGGACGGCACCGTTGTAAATGGTAATGGATTTGAATATAACGGCAAGCACTATGAAATAAGTGTTTATGACTCCGAACAAAGCTATGAGAACCAGTGGACAGTAGGCAACACCTACGAGATGACAGGTGTAATTGCAGGTTTCGAGTTTAACTATGAGGTAGAAATTATAGAGTCTCCCGTAGCTTCGGTAGTTGTTGAGCCTATTCGTATTGTTGAAAACACATATGGTTGGTATAGAACTGAAAGCCTTTATGATGAGGAAACTGGTGAATATATCGGCGAATCTCCCGAATATTTCTATTATGAAACTATCTGGCCTCAAAACATTACCATTACTTTAAATGATGGTACTGTGTTCAGTAACACACACTCCATTGAAGTAGACGGTAATTATTATTGGCTGAATATATATCCTTCCAATCAAAGCTATTATAATCAGTGGACTGCAGGTATTCATCAGTTTGAGGCTGAAATTGCCGGTTATAAATTCACCTACGATATAGAAATTGTAGAGCTTACAATAGATGAGTCTTACGAGTATATGATTACCGAAGATGGTGTTATCATTACCGACTGCTTTATTGCCCCTGAAACTTTGGAAATCCCTGCAGAACTTGGCGGAAAGCCCGTAATCGCCGTTGCAGGTCTTTCATGTTATGGAGGAACTAAACACATTATTTTCCCCGACAGCGTTAAGACCATCGGTGATTACGTGTTAGAGAACCTTTATAACCTTGAAACCGTTACCTTTGGTTCGGGAATCAGCAACCTGGAAAGTTTTATGTTCCAGTATTCAGAAAATCTAACTGCTATTACAGTTTCTGAAGAAAACCCCGATTTTGCCACCGAAAACGGCGTTCTTTACAACAAAACCAAAACCACCGTTATCGCTTTCCCTGTGGCTTCAGGCAACACCTTTAACGTTCCCGACAGCGTTGTAAATATTGAGGCTTTGAGTGCAAGTATCTACAGCGGAGTGGATATTGTTTTCGGTGAAAGCAATCCTAATTTTGTAACCGAAGACGGCGTAACTTACAACAAAGATAAAACAGCAATTTTGTTCTGCTCAAAGAACAAACAGGGCAAATACGTAATGCCCGATACCGTTGTAGAAATTGCGCCAAGCGCATTCAGCGGTTGCACACAGCTTACCGAAGTTGTGGTTTCCTCTCAGGTTACAGAACTTGTATATTGCGTGTTCTTCTCCTGCTTAAGCCTTGAAAAGGTTGAACTCCCTGATGGACTTATTTCCATTGACCAAAGTGCATTTGAAGGCACAACAGCTCTTGAAAGCATTGAACTTCCCGAAGGCCTTGAGGAAATTGGAGATACTGCATTCCTTTATTCAGGTCTTACTGCACTTACCGTTCCCAATTCGGTAAATGGTATTGGTTACTATGCTTTTATGTCAACCAACATAGCAACCCTTGACCTTGGAACAGGTATTGAAAGGATAGGAAGCGGCGCGTTTGCATACACACCTGTTACCGCAGTAACCTTGCCTGATAGCCTTGTTTATCTTGG
>JAZSBX010000036.1:0-2937 GCA_045602605.1 Acutalibacteraceae bacterium | reverse complement strand
AGCACCTTTTGGGGCTGTGTTTTATCACAGTTAAAAAACTCTTATGTAATTGTTTTAGCGGGTGTTGCCGTGCTTTACGGCATTCTTTCCTTCAGTGACACAATGTACGGCGCAAATTGGTGGGATTCGGTTGCTGTTTTGCTGGTTCTCATCGCAACAACCTTTGTCGGCGCATTTTTCGAAAACAAATCGCAAAAAGTTTTTTCATCACTCAGTGAAATTTCAATGAGCACCTGCGAGGTTGTGCGTGACGGTGTTACAATGAGCATTCCTGCAAATGATTTGGTTCCGGGTGACGTTGTTTGCCTTAAATTCGGCAATTATATCCCTGCCGATGGTAGAATCGTCTGTGCCAACGAATTCAGGTGCAACGAATCTCTGCTCACAGGCGAAACGGTGCCTGTGGAAAAAAATCCTTATACCGTGCTTGACAGCATTGCGCCCGTTAACGCCCGCCAAAATATGGTTTTTGCAGGCTGCTCAGTTATCCACGGAAGCGCAAAAATCGTTGTTACCGATACGGGCCTTAATACCGAAATCGGCAAAAAATCCACCATTTTAAAGGATTCAGGCGAAGAAAAATCCACAATAACCCAGCGCCTGGGTGTTTTTGCAAGAATTTTTAATATAATCTCCCTTGTCATCTGCGCTCTTTTCTTTGTTTTAAGCCTGCTCTTAACCCTTTCAGAGCTTGGCTTTATTACACGTTTTTTTGAAAACCTGCTTATTTCCCTTGCACTTGTTGTGGCCGCCCTTCCCGAATCACTGCTTGCAATTAACGGTGTTGTCATTGCCATGGGTGTCACCCGCTTGCTCTCGGGCAACATTGTACCAAAGAAAATTGCATCCCTTGAAAAAATGGGTGGCATCTCGGTTATCTGCACCGATAAAACAGGCATCCTCACCACCAACAATATGGTGCTTTCAAAAATCTTTATGGGCGAAAACGTTATTGAGGTGACCGAAGGTCTTGATGACAAAAGCGCTTTGCTTTTAAAACTTGCTCTTATGTGCACCGAATCTTCAAACGATGAATTGCACCCCACAAATCAAATTGATGAGGCCGTGCTAAATGCCAGCATCCGCCTGCTTAATATGAACAAAACAGGCTGTGATAATCTCTATCCTCCCCTTATGAGTATTCCCTTCGACCCCGAAAGAAAGCTTATGACCACCGTTAATATGCTTGACGGAAATCCCGTTGCCGTGGTCAAGGGAGCCCCCGAGGCCGTGCTTAAATATTGCACAGGCAATTATGATGACTATCTTAAAGCCATTGACACCTTTGCAAACGAGTCGCTTCACGTAATCTGTATTGCGGTAAAGGCGCTTGATGAGATTCCTGCCATATTGAGGCCCGAACTTCTTGAAAGCAATTTAAAGGTTGTCGGTCTTCTTGCAATGACCGATAACGTTCAGAACGATGTTTCGGAATATGTTAAAATCGGCGCCGAGGCAGGCATTAAAACGGTTATGTTTACAGGTGACCATTTAAACACCGCTAAAACTGTTGCCGAAAGTCTTGGCATTTTAAAAGAAAATGAAACGGCAATAACCGGTGATGAGCTTCGCGCAATGAATGATGAGGAACTTGCCGAAATTATCGAAAACTGTTCTGTTTTTGCCAGAGTTAATTCTGCTGATAAACTCCGTATTATAAAGGCCTGGCAGGCAAAGGAGCGCACCGTTGCCGTAACGGGAACCGATGTTGAGGATGAGGCCGCCCTGCAAATTGCTGACATTGGATTTGCAATGGGTAACACCAGCACCGATGTGGCTCAAGGCGCTTGCGATGTTTTGGTAACCGATAATCATTTTTCGGGCATTGTGCGCGCAATTCTTCGCTCCCGCGGTCTTTTTGATAACATTAAAAAATGCGTTCACTATCTGCTGGCCTGCAACCTTGCAGAGCTTATTTGTGTTCTTCTCTGTGTTATAATATTTAAGACTCCGCCCCTTGCGGCAGTTCACCTCTTGCTGATAAACCTTATAACCGATTTCTTCCCTGCCATTGCTTTGGGCTCACAGCCAACCGATTTAAGCACTAAACAACAGGCACCGAAAAAGCACTATGCTATGATTTTGGATAGCACAATTTCTCCCCTTGCAATTGCGCAAAGCGTAATCATTACCATTTTAAGTGTTGTTGCCTTTGGAATCGGCGGAAGCGGTCTTGCATTTGCTACCCTTTCACTTTGCCAAATTATTGTTTCCCTTAATCTTTCAAGTGACCGTTCGGTGATTCACCTTGATTTTATCAGGAACAAAAACCTTTGCATCACAGCCGCTGTGTGCTTTATCTTTGTAATCTTAACAATGGTAACTCCTTTGGCGCACGCTTTTGCGCTGAGTTCACTTAAACTTGTCCAGGTGCTTTTCCTGTTGCTGTTCGCCGCAATTACCCTAGGCACAGGCGAACTGTTTAAGTATCTTAAACCGAAATTCATTAAATAATAAAGAAAAACCGCATTAAAAATTTAATGTGGTTTTTTAATTGACAAAAAGGCTTTTATATCATATAATAATATGCGTTGCAAAACCGTTTGAACTAAAATTTAATATGTCGAGGCGTGGCTCAGTTTGGTAGTTTTTGACCGAGCGCACTCGGTGAGTGATAGAGTGAAGGTCAAAAAGGCGCCGCGGTCAAAGTTCATAGGCGTTTAGAGCCGTGATGAACTTTGGGCACCGCAAGAGTAGCGGAGTAGCAGCGCTCTTTCACTAAATATATTTGCAACACAATTTTATTTTAAAAATTTAATATGTCGAGGCGTGGCTCAGTTTGGTAGAGCGCTGCGTTCGGGACGCAGAGGCCGCAGGTTCGAATCCTGTCGCCTCGACCAAAATAAAAAAGGACACCATCTGGTGTCCTTTTTTATTTTGATTAGCAATAAGTTTTGTACTGCAGTTCAAAGTCCCGAACGCGGTGAGGGATGCAGG
>JAZSBX010000035.1:0-7390 GCA_045602605.1 Acutalibacteraceae bacterium | reverse complement strand
CCGCCCAAAATATAAAGGGTGGCGCTGATTAGGGTTATGGGCAGTATGACCGCCACCGCATTTTTGTGCGCCGCCTTTTGGGGGAATCCCATTTGCTTTAAAATGGGCACCGTGAGCATCCCACCGCCGGCACCAAACAGCCCGTTAACGCTGCCTATAACTGTGCCAAATAAAAATGAAACAAATACTTTCTTTTTCGTAATAAATCACCCAAATTAGTATTGTCAGGATTTGGGGAAATATAAAAACAACCTCGCAAAGCGAGGTTGTTTTGTCGATATATTGCTTCGCAATTCCATATTTTTCCTGCGGAAAAATTGATATATTTACCTTGCGGTAAATTCGATATGCTACAAATCCCTGCACCCCCGCAGGGCATATCAAGCGCTTTAGCACATATCGAGTACCGAAGGTATATATGGAAAATCCCGATAGGGTTTTATATCGCAACAATATATCCTTGATACATTGTTATATTTTAAGCGCGCCGCTCTCCCACATACTGTTTGCGGCAAGGAGTACGCCCATTTTTGCGCTGTGGAAGTTAATGCCGCCCTGCATCCAAGCAGCAAAGGGTTCTCTTAAGGGGCCATCGGCCGAAAGCTCCACCGATGCGCCGTTTGTAAAGGCGCCTGCCGCCATAATAACGGGGTCGTCATAGCCCGGCATAGCCCAGGGCTCGGGGGAAACGAAGGAGTCAATGGGCGCGCCGCTTTGCATTCCCTTGCAAAAAGCCACAAGGCCTTCGGCAGAGCCTAAAACAACAGTCTGAATAATATCTCCCCTGTCCTCATCTGCCTTTGGAGTGACCTTAAAGCCAAGTTCCTCAAAAAGTGCGGCGGTGTAAACTGCGGTTTTCATTGCCTCGCCTGTCACGTGGGGGGCCGAGAAAAGGCCCATATAAAGCTCCCTGTTGTGACCGAGAGATGCGCCCACCTCACGGCCTACACCCGGGCAGGTCATTCGGTAGGAGCATTTTTCAATTAAATCCGCCCTGCCTGCAATATAGCCGCCCGATGGGGCAATGCCACCGCCTGCGTTTTTAATCAGAGAGCCTGCTATAATGTCGGCGCCCACCTCGGTGGGTTCCTTTTTTTCGGTAAACTCGCCGTAGCAGTTGTCCACCATTATGTAGCAGTCCTCATCAATGCTTCTCACCGCATCGCAAATTTCCTTAATATCGGCAATTTTGAGGCTTGGCCGCAGGCTGTAACCGCGGGAACGCTGAATATAAACCATTTTATATTTATCATTTTTAAGCTTTGTTTTTATGCCCTCAATATCAACAGTTCCATCAGCTTTTAAGGCAACCTCATCATAGAAAACACCGAAATCGGCAAGGGAGCCGTCAGACTCACCGTTTATGCCAAGGACACCGAGGAGAGTATCATAAGGTCTGCCCGTGACACAAAGCATTTTATCGTTTGGGCGCAGAAGCCCGAAAAGAGCAACCGTTAAGGTGTGTGTGCCCGAAGCAAAGGAATGGCGAATGAGTGCATCCTCACAGCGCAAGGCATCGGCCAAAACGCGGTCTAAATTATCGCGGCCAATGTCGCCGTAGCCATAGCCCGTGGCGGTGCCGAGATGAGCCTCGCTTACCCTGTTTTTGATAAACGCCGCCAACACCTTTTGCTGATTATACTCGGTGATTTCATCAATCCTGCCAAAAACCTTCCGGCTTTTTGCAAGGGCTTTTTTATCAATTTCCAAAAGCCTTTTATCAATGTCAAAAAACTCCATTTTTATATCCTTCCTATAATTACACTGCCTGTTTTTTCAAAGGAATTTTTAATGTAAAAAGGCAAAACGCTGTCTTTACAGCAGGCGTAAAGTCTGCCGCTGAATGCCTTTTTTATATCCCCTAAAATTTCACTGCCAAGCCCTGTTTTTCGGTGTTCCTTTTGGGCGCAAATGCCCGTTAAAAGGGCGTTCTCCCCTGTGGAGAGAACCACGGCCGCGCCGTTTTCCTTTAAAATGCAAAAGGCGGCGCCGTGGCGAAGACGGTGGGAAAGGTCGGCAATAAACTCCTCTTTTTTTAAAACGAAATCCTTTTCCAAAAGGGCAAAAGCCCTTTCTAAATCCACGCTTTTTTGCGGCCTATCGGAACCGTTGCAAAAAAGCCTCACAACGCTCACCCTTTCGCCTTTGACACAAAGTTTCAGCGCCGTTTCTTCCTCGGCAAAAACGGTGGCAGGCGCCAAGGCCTTTATAAAAAGGTTTAGTTCCTCATTAACCTCCTTGGCAAAAACCGTCAGGTTGCCGTCAAGGAGAGAAAAAAGGGCTGTGATTTGGCCTCTTTCGTTTTCCTGCTGCCAAAAAAGGGCAATTTTCGGGTAGTTTCCGTAAGCGCAAAAGGTGCACCCGATTTTAACGAGTGCAACACTTTCGTCCTCTATTTCAGGTAGTTTGTCTATAAGCCTTATCATAAATCGCCGTTTGCACCCATTTCACAAATCAGCGCTTTCGCAAGGGCAAGCGCCCCCTTAATGTCCTCAAAGGATGCTACGCACGAAGGGGTGTGGAGATATCTGCAGGGCACCGACACGGCAATCGTTCTGACACCCTCACGGCTCAAATGAACGGCACCCGAATTGTTGCCCCCTGCCACAGCGGCTTTGGGCTGGCATTTAACACCCGATTTATTTAAAGCAAAATCGTAAAGTTTTCTATCGTAAACCGTAGACCTGTCCATAAATGAAACGGCAGGGCCTTTTCCAACAAAACAAACCTTTTTATCCTCTGCCGCTGATGGAATGTCGGCGGCGGTGGTGGCTTCAAGCACAATGGCAAAGTGGGGGTTCACGTTGTACGTGGCAACCCGCGCGCCGCGAAGCCCTACCTCCTCCTGCACCGAGAAAACGGCGGTGAAATCAAACTCCGACTCTTCCTTAATAAGGTCGATTAAAACGGCGCAGCCTGCCCTGTCATCAATGGCGCGGGCAAGAATATTATCCCCGTTTTTAACGAAATCGCCCTCAAACACACCCGTGTCACCAAGGCTTACCCTTTCAAGGGCTTCCTCCCTTGTGGCGGCGCCGATGTCAATGTAAAGCTCCTCTGTTTTAGGGAACTTTTTGGCGGCGGCCTTGTCGGTTAAATGCACGGGCTTTGTGCCGATAACACCGCGAGTGCCGTTTAGCAAGGTAGCGCGGCGGGCCACCATCACGGCAGGCTCGATGCCGCCAACGGTGTCAAAACGCAAAAATCCATCGGCATCAATACCTGTGATAATGAAGCCCACCTCATCCATGTGAGCATCCACCATAATCTTTTTTGCAGGTGCCTTTTTACCCTTTTTCTCGGCGATTATATTTCCGAGATTATCCACAAAATAGGTGCAATAATCCTTAATTTCGCCGATAATATATTCTCTTACGGCATCCTCCCTGCCCGAAGGTGCGGTGAGGGTGCATAGCTTTTCAAGTCTGTTAAGCATTTAAAGCACCTCCCGATAAAATATATTTTTCCAGAAGGTCGCAAATAGCCTCGATATCCTTTAAATCAACAACCTCACAGGGCGTGTGCATATTGCGCTGCGGAATGGAAACAAGCCCACAGGCAATGCCGCTTCTGGTCACGGTTATGGCATCGGAATCGGTACCCGTATTGCCGCCCATAACCTCAATTTGGTAGGGCAGTTTATTTTCCTTTGCAAGAGAGGTCAGTTTATCGGTGATTTTTTTATTTAAAATGGGCGAAACGCCGATAAGGGCGCCCTTTGAAAGCTGGCCGTACTTCTCCTTTGAAACATCGGGCGCGGCGGCGAAACTTACATCAATGGCTATGGCCTCGTTGGGTTCCAGCGCAAAGGTTGCGGTTTTAGAGCCACGCATACCAAGTTCCTCGCCATCGGCAAAAAGAAGTGTTACGTTTGTTGGCAGTTTTTTATCTTTAATTCTTTCGGCAAGGGCTATCAGCACCGCGCAGGCGGCGCGGTCATCAAGGGATTTTGCCGCAACGCGGTTGCCCAAAAGTTCAACCGTTTCGCCACAAAAGGTAACGTAATCCCCAACGCTGATAACCTCTTTTGCCCTTTTGCCAAGCAGGGTGTCAACGTACATATCGGATATTTCGGCGCACTCCTCTTCCCCCTTTGAAAGGTGGGGCGGTGTGCTGCAGAAAACACCGATAATCTGCTCTTTTCCCCAAATTTTAACCCTTGCGGCAGGCAAAATGCGCGGGTCAATGCCGCCCGCAGGCGCAACCTGCACAAAGCCCTCATCGTTTATATTTGTCACAATCATTGCGATTTCATCAACGTGGGCTTCCAGCATAAGGGTGTAGTCGCTGTCCCCCTTAAAGGTTGCGGCAAAGGAAAGGCCTGCAAGGTCTTTAATTTCGGCGTTCTCGGGGATTTGGCCCTTGGCATAAACGACCGCCTCGTCAACGGTGCCCACGGCCGATTTATCGCAAAGGTTTTTAATAAGTGAATAAATTTTATTCAAGGTTTTCTACCAGCCTTTTAAAGTGATTTCCCCTTGCGGTAAAGTTGGGGAAGGCATCAAAGGAGGCGCAGGCAGGAGAAAGGGTTACAACATCCCCCTCTTTTGCTCTTTGCCTTGCTACCTTTACGGCCTCATCAATGTTTTGCACCCTCACTATTTCGGGACTGCCCTTGTAGTTGGCGTTTGTTTTAATTGCCGCTTCGATTTTTTCGGCGGTAGGGCCGGACAGCAAAAGCAGTTTAACCTTGTCAATAACATAAGGCGCCATTGGCTCAAAGGGAATTTTTTTATCATATCCGCCTGCAATGAGGATAACGTTCGTATCAAAAGCCTTAAGACCTGCTATGGTTCTTGTGGGTGATGAGGCAATGGAATCGTTATAATACTTAACCCCGTCAATTTCCCTTACAAACTCAATTCGGTGCTCAACGCCCGTGAATTCCTTGGCAACCTGGCGAATGTTGGAAATGCTCACATAACCCCAAACGGCGGAAATTGCGGCAAGATAGTTTGCCACGTTGTGGTCGCCCAAAATGGTAATGTCGTTCTTACTCATAACGGGGGCATCAATGCCACGGTAGGCCATGTGAAGCATACCGTCTGCATTAAGCCATGCGCCGTTTTTAATGGGGCCCTCCATACTAAAGCCCAGCGACTGGCCGCGAACGTTTGATTTAAATCCTAAAGTAATTTCGTTATCATAGTTTAAAACCGTTCGGGAGAAGGCGTTTTGGTGCATTAAAACGTTGCGCTTTGCCTCAACGTATTCATCCATATCCTTATGAACATCCAGATGGTTTGGGGCAACATTGGTAACAACGGCAACATCGGGACTTTTTCTCATTGAAATAAGCTGGAAGGAGGAAAGCTCAACAACCACGAAATCATCGGCAGTAATATTTTCAATTTCGGGAAGCAGGGGGTTTCCTATGTTGCCGCCCATATAAACCCTTTTGCCCTGCGCTTCAAGCATTTTTGCAATAAGGGTTGTGGTGGTGGTCTTGCCGTCAGAACCGGTTACGGCAAAAATGGTGGCAGGGCACAAATCGAAAAAGACCTCCATTTCGCTTGTTACCGCAATGCCCCTTTTCCTTGCCGCATCAAGCTCGGGCAGGTTAAAGCTCATGCCGGGGGTTCTGAAAATAATGTCAACCTCTAAATCATCAAGATAGGTTTCCCCAAGGCGCAGTTCTGCCCCCGCCTTTTCGAGGGTGTCTGCCATAGGGCCGATTTGCTCCCTTGTTCTCCTGTCGCAGGCAAAAACACGGGCACCCTTTTCGAGAAAGTTAAGAATTAGGGGGGTGTTGCTAACCCCAATGCCGCACATTGCGATTTTTTTACCCTTTAGTTTTGCAAAAAACTGTTTGCAGTCCATTGTAACGCGCCTCCTGATAAAGGTCATAATTTTCCAATTATATTATATTTATTATACTTAACATAAGTGAAAATATCAATAGTTGTTTATTTTTTTAAGGGTTTGTGGTAAAATGGTTAAAAATATTCAGGAGTTTTTAATATGCGCATCATTTTAGCCTCGGCAAGCCCGAGAAGAAAAGAAATTTTAGAAAATTTAGGGCTGACTTTTGAGGTTATGACCTCGAATGCCGCCGAAGTGACCGATGAAAAAGAGAGCGAAAAAATCGCTATGGCACTGTCAATAATAAAAGCCCAAAGCGTGGCAAAAAACGTTCTTGATTCAAACGCCCTCATTATCGGCTGTGACACCATTGTTGTGAAAAACGATAAAATTCTCGGCAAGCCCAAAACAAGGGAGGAGGCCGAAGAAATGCTCACCCTGCTTTCAAACGATTGCCACACCGTTATAAGCGGGCTAACCCTTGTTTTAGGGGATAAAACCCTTTCAAGGTGTGAGAAAACACAGGTGTTTTTCGATGAAATCGAAAAAAGTGAAATGGAAAACTATATTGCATCAAAAGACCCCTTTGACAAGGCCGGCGGTTACGGAATTCAAGGCGCCGCTTCCCGTTTTATTAAAGGTATTAGCGGCTGTTATTTTAACGTTGTGGGCTTCCCCGTTCATCTGTTTTATAAAATGGTAAAGGAATTAGGGTTGGAGTTTTAAAAAAAGACCGAGAACACAGTGTTCTCGGTCTTTCTTCATTTTTAACTTATTTCACTGCTTCGCTGTCGCCCTTGCCGAGTTTGTTATGAGTGAGCATAAACTCATAAAGCTCGTCAACGGTGGTGAAAGCAAGTGCGGTGTAGGTGTCGGCGGCGCCGTAGTAAATTGCAATTCGGCCTGTTTTTGCATCGCAAAGGGTTGCGCAGGGGAAGCAAACGTTGGGCACGAAGCCGTTGGTTTCATAATTCTCTTGAGGAGTTAAAATGTAATCCTCGGTTCTCAGCAGCACCTTTGAAGGCTCGTCCTTGTCAAGGAGTGCGGCGCCAAAACTGTAAACATAGCCGTTGCAGTTGGTGATAACACCGTGATAAAGCATAAGCCAGCCCTTGTCGGTTTCAATGGGTGCAGGGCCTGCGCCGATTTTGGTTTCCTGCCACCAGTTAAGGCCCGATTTCATAACAAGGCGATGCTTGCCCCAATACTTAAGGTCGGGGCTTTCGGTTAAGAAAATATCGCCGAAGGGTGTGTGACCGCTGTCACTTGGGCGGGAAAGCATAAGATACTTGTCGTTAACCTTTCTCGGGAACAAAACGCCGTTGCGGTTAAAGGGAATAAAGGGATTTTCCAGGCGAACAAACTTTTTAAAGTCCTCTGTGTAGCCAAGGCCAATGGTGGGACAGCCTGCAAAATCAACACACCAGATTATGTAATATTTACCCTCTAATTCAATAAGGCGGGGGTCATAGGAATGGATTTCGCAGTTATAGGGGTTGCCCTCTTCATCTACCCAGGAAATGGGGGTGTCCTCAAACTCCCAATGAATGGCATCCTTACTGTAGCCAACGTGAAGGCTGGGGTTAAT
>JAZSBX010000034.1:0-6734 GCA_045602605.1 Acutalibacteraceae bacterium | reverse complement strand
ATATAATAAAAGTGTCCTAAATAGGACACTTTTTACGGAGGAAAACAAATGCTTGATTTTTTTCTTACAAAAGGGCTAACCGAAGATGAATGCATTGAAGCGCAAAAAATGTTGGGAGAGCCCGTGTTTTACAAAAAGGGTTCGCTGATTTATGATGAAGAAAATTACAAAGCCGCCATTGGTGTTGTAAAAACGGGGACTTTAACCGTTAAAACAAATCAAGGCGAAAACGTAATTATAAGAAGTCTTAATGCAGGGGAAACCTTTGGCGTTTCGGCAGTTTTCGGTGAGGAAAACGGTTTTGTCAGCAAAATTTATGCCGAAAAGGACAGTGAAATTTTCTTTTTGAATGAGGAAACTTTAAAGGAATTTTTTGCAAAGTTCCCCGTTACGGTTGAAAACTACATTTGCCTGCTCTCTAAAAAAATCAGGTTTTTAAACAGCAAGATTGCTTTGCTTTCGGTAAAAAGCGCCGAGCAAAGGGTTTATGAGTCTTTGTGCTCCGCCGCAAATGAAAAGGGTATTGCCCGTTTTCAAAATATGACAAAATTAAGCGAAAGGCTGGGCATCGGTCGTTCAAGTTTGTACCGTTGTTTAGATGAGCTTACAAAACAAAACCTTATTGAAAAAAACGGAAAGGAAATTAAGGTGATTGATTATGAAAAAAATATTTAGCGTTTTATTGGCAGTTTTAATGCTTTGCCTGGTGTTTGCAGGTTGCGGTGAAAAAGCGGCAGAAAAAACCACAATGAAAATTGCCGCCATTTCGGGACCTACGGGAATGGGAATGGTATCCTTAATGGAGGAAACCGAACTTGGCAACGCAAAACACGATTATAAATTCACCGTTGTTACCGACCCCACGCAAATTGTGGGTAAAATTACCTCAAAGGAATTTGATATTGCCGCAGTTCCCACTAATATGGCATCTGCAATTTACAAAAAGACCTCGGGCGGTGTCAGTGTTTTAGCCCTTAACACATCGGGAAATTTGTTTATCATTGAAAAGAATAATACAATTTCCAAAATTTCCGATTTAAAAGGCAAGACCGTTTATGCAACAGGTCAGGGCGCAAATCCTGAATTTATTTTAAACTATGTCCTTAAGGAAAACGGCCTTACCGTTGGCACCGATGTTAAGGTTGAATACGTTGCCGATGCCAAAGCGCTTATCGGTGTTTTCAAGCAAAATTCCGATGCCATTTTACTTGCTCCCCAACCTGCCGCAACCAGCATTATGAGCGCTATTAAGGGCTCAAAAACCGTTATTGATATGACAAAGGAATTTGAAGCGGTTTCGGGCAAAAAAATGTATATGGGCTGCATTATCGTAAGAAACGAGTTTTTAGAGGAAAATGAGCTTGCAGTCAAGGAGTTTTTAAAGGAATATGAGGCATCGGTTAACGTGATTTTAAGCGATGCTGACAAGGGCGCCGCACTTTGCGAAAAATATGAAATTATCCCCCAGGCTGCCGTTGCCAAAGCGGCAATTCCCACAAGCGGCGTTTGTTTTGTTGCAGGGGAAGAAATGAAAACAGCCCTTTCGGATTATCTCTCAATTTGCCTTGCAGAGATGCCTAAACTTGTAGGAGGAGAACTGCCCGGTGATGACTTCTATTTTACCGGTAAGTAAGAGGATATTAAAAGGGCTTGCCGTTTTTGCTTTTTGGATTTTGGTGTGGTATCTTTTGGCCCTTGCGGTTAATCAGGAACTGCTTATTCCCACTCCGCATAAAACCCTTTTGGTGCTTTTGGAGTTTGGAAAAACGGCAAAATTTTGGCTTTCGGTACTTTTTTCAAC
Source organism: Acutalibacteraceae bacterium (assembly GCA_045602605.1). Lineage (GTDB taxonomy): Bacteria > Bacillota > Clostridia > Oscillospirales > Acutalibacteraceae > SIG587. The sequence continues at coordinate 4,933 of JAZSBX010000034.1, read as the reverse complement.
CATAAGAATTGTGTCGGGCTTTTTAATCGGTGTTTTAATCGGAACTCTCGGTGGTATTTTAAGCGTTAAAATTAAACTGTTTGATACGTTGCTGTCCCCCATACTGCACCTTGCCCGCGCCGTGCCGGTAGCATCCTTTATCCTGCTTGCCTTTGTATGGATTAAAACCAATTTTATTCCCGTTTTCATAACGGCCTTAATGGTTGCGCCCATTGTTTGGGCTACCACCGTAACTGCCATTCGCGGAATTGATAAATCCCTTGTGGAAATGGGACAGGTGTTCAGGCTTTCAAAAAGGGAAATTTTATTTAAAATAAAGTTTCCTCAAATTGCCCCTGCATTTATTTCCTCGGTGGTAACGGCCCTTGGTCTTGCCTGGAAATCGGGTGTTGCGGCGGAGGTTATTTGCTACCCCGAGCAGTCTATAGGTCGGCTTCTTTATAACGCCAAGACCTACCTTGAAACCCCCGAAACCTTTGCGGTTACAATTGTTATTGTTATCATAAGCGTTGCACTTGAAAGGCTTATGAAACGTTTTGCAAGGAGGTGGGCGCAGGATGATTAAACTTGAAAACGTTACTTTTGCCTATGGCAAAAAGCAGGTTTTGAAGGATTTTTCACTCCAGATTGAAAAGGGAGAAAGAGTTTGCCTTTTCGGGGAATCGGGAAAGGGAAAAACCACCGTTTTAAGGCTGATTTGCGGCCTTGAAAAACCAAATTCGGGTAAAATCACGGGCGCCGATGAAAAACGCTTTTCGGCGGTTTTTCAGGAGGATAGATTGCTTTCCCATTTAAGCGTTTTAGAGAACGTCAGCCTTGTGGGAAGTGAGAAAAAGGGTAAGGAACTTCTTTGCGCTCTTGGCCTTGAGGATTATCTTGACAAAAAAATCGGTGATTTAAGCGGAGGAATGCGCAGGCGCGTTGCTATCGCAAGGGCGCTAAACAGCGACTATGACGTTTTGCTTCTTGATGAGGCCTTTAACGGTCTTGATGAGGACCGCGGTGAAAAAACCGCCGAACTGATTTTAAAGGAAACTAAAAACAAAACCGTTATAATGATAACCCATAATTCAGAGCAGGCAAAATGGCTTAAGGCAAAAATTACTCTAATTTAGTTTATAGTTGATTTTTAAATGATAGTATTATAAAATAGTACTATCATTTTATTTTAGTATTTTTTCCCTTTGAGGTGCATAAGTATGAAATATCTTGTTGTTCTTTGTGACGGCATGGCCGATGAAAAAAATGCAGCCCTCGGCGGTAAAACGCCAATGGAGTGCGCAAACAAGCCCACAATGGATGCTTTGGCTAAAAACAGTGTTTACGGTCTTTGCAAAACCGTGGCCGACTCTCTTAAACCCGGCAGCGATGTGGCAAACTTATCCGTTATGGGTTATGACCCCCTTGTTTGCTACACAGGCCGTTCCCCTTTGGAGGCGGCAAGCATTGGTGTGGAACTTAAAAACACCGATGTGGCCCTTCGTTGCAACCTTGTCACCTTGTCTGATGATGAGCCTTATAATAAAAAGGTGATGGTGGATTACTGCGCAGGGGATATTTCCACTTCTGAAGCCGCCGAAATCATAAAAACCGTTGATGAAAAATTGGGCAACGAACTTTACAAGTTCTATGCAGGCGTGGCTTATAGGCACTGCCTTGTTGTAGCAAATGGCACAACCGACCTTGGAGTGCTTACTCCGCCTCACGACATCAGTGGCAGGGTTATAACCGAACATTTAAGCCAGAGCGAAAATGCCAAGGGTTTAATTTCATTAATGGAAAAAAGTTATGAAATTTTAAAGGACCACCCTGTAAACAAACAAAGGGAAAGCCGTGGTCTTCGCCCCGCCAACTCAATTTGGCTTTGGGGAGAAGGCAGAAAGCCCCAGCTGGAGGCATTTGAAAGCAAATATAATGTTAAAGGCGCCGTTGTTTCGGCGGTGGATTTGCTTAAAGGAATTGGCATCTGCGCCGAAATGGAAACCCCCGAGGTGGAGGGTGCAACGGGTTATATTGACACAAACTTTGAGGGCAAGGCAAATGCCGCTATCTCTATGTACGAAAAGGGTAATGACCTTGTATATGTACACGTGGAAGCCCCCGATGAGTGCGGTCACAGGGGAGAGGCCCAAAATAAGGTTAAGGCCATTGAGCTTATTGATGCAAAAATATTAAAGCCTTTAACCGATTATTTAAAGGGCAAGGGCGATTTCAGAGTTCTCGTTATGCCCGACCATCCCACGCCCCTTTGCACAAAAACCCATTCCCGTGAGGCTGTACCTTATTTTATTTATGACAGTCGCAAGGAGGAAACGGGAGTAGACTGCTTTACAGAGGAAAATGCAAAGCAGGGCGTTTACATTGATTTCGGCCCCGATGTTATGAAAAAGCTGATTGAGGGGTAGATGAGAATTGGTGAATTGGCTCGGTAAAATAAGTGATGCGCTGTGGGGCTTCCCACTTATTGTAACGCTTTTTTTAGTTGGGCTTTATTTCACCGTGAAACTCCGTTTTCTTCAAATTAAATTTTTGCCGAAGTCTTTTCGGTATATGTTTGAAACAAAAGAGGGCGCCGACGGTGATATTACCGGTTTCGGCGCCCTTTGTACTGAACTTGCCGCAACACTTGGCACGGGCAACATTGTGGGTGTTGCGGCGGCTATGAGCCTTGGCGGCGCAGGTTCCCTTTTTTGGATGGTAATAACCGCCATTTTTATGATGGCCATAAAATATTCCGAAAGTTTTTTGGCTGTTAAATTCAGAACACAAAAAAACGGTGTTTTTTCAGGGGGACCTTTTTATTATATTGAAAGGGGAATGGGTAAAAAATTCGGTCCCCTTGCCAAGGCTTACGCCCTTTTCGGCAGTCTTGCAGGGTTGCTCGGTATGGGCACCGTGACCCAAATAAAAGCGGTGACAACTGCGGTGCAGGGATTCTTTGACCCCCAAATAAAGGCGGTGGCTTTTAGTCTGGGCCCACAAAAATATTCCGTTTTTGCAGTGATTTCGGCTATTATTTTCACCCTGCTCGCATTTTCCGTGCTTATGGGCGGTATAAAACGCATTGCAGGTGTTTCACAGTTTTTTATTCCCCTTTTAGCAGGGGTTTACATCTTTTTTTGCCTTGTGATAATTCTTACGAATTTCGGAAAACTTGGCGATGCGCTGACACTTATTTTAAAGGATGCCTTTAATTTTAAAAGCGCAGTTTCCGGGGTGGCAGGCGGTTTTTTTATAAGCCTTAAGGTTGGAATGTCGCGGGGCATTTTCACAAACGAGGCAGGGCTTGGCACCGCCCCCATTGCCGCCGCCAGCGCCAAAACCGATTCACCCTTCAAGCAGGGTGTTGTTTCAATGTGCGGCACCTTTATCGACACCGTTGTAATGTGCCCGATAACGGGCTTTGCAATCATTTTAAGCGGTACCGATTTTTCGGGCGACCCGTCTTTTACAATGTCACAGGTTTTTAAAAACGGCGTGAATTTTTTGAGTGATAGATTTATGGAGGGCGTTTTAACCGCCTGCCTTACTTTTTTTGCATTTTCCACCATAATCGGCTGGAACTTTTTTGCGGTCAGTTGTTTTAGGTATTTTATGAATAATAAGGGCGTAAAGGCCTATAATGGGCTTTATGTTTTGGCCGTTTTACTCGGCTCCTTTTTGCCCTTTGATTCGGTGCTTATCCTGGCCGATATTTTCAACGCCCTTATGCTGTTGCCCAATTTAATCGCTCTTATAACCCTTCGAAAAATAATAATAGATGAAACGAAATCAAGCCTTAACGAACGCCCACGCCCCATAAGGCAGTATTTCCTTAAAAAGTGAAATTTTTGCACAATAATGCGTTAAAAACACCCGATACGCTTCAGCGTTATCGGGTGTTTTTGCCTTATTTTGCCCAAATGTCGCAAAAATGTCGCGGTTATGTCATAAAATGTCGCTACTTTGTCGTGTTATGTCCTTTTTTTTAAAGTTAGAATGGAAGATGCTGAAAGGAGGGAGGCACGGGTGCCAAGGCAAAAAGGATTTTGCAAAATACTGAAGGATATTTTAAAATCGAGAGTCAGCGAAACGGAAGCGCAAACGCTTAGTGAAGCAGGCTTCGAAATTAAAAATCCAACAAAATCGGCTGTTATTATGGCGGCGCTTTACAAAAAAGCATCGGCAGGGGATTTAAGCGCAATAAAGGAACTGCGCCTGATTCTAGGAGAACAGGATGAGACCTTGAACACCGCCGTGGTTATCGTTGACAACATTAGAAGTGACCACTCGTGAGGTGGTGGGGCAGGGGTATGACGATTTTTGGAACTGCAAAAGCCGATACCGCGTTTTAAAGGGAGGAAAGGCGTCAAAAAAATCTACGACAACGGCGCTTAATTTGATTTTCAGGTTGATGAGATTTAAAGACAGCAATCTTCTCGTTGTGCGCCAGGTTATGAACACCCACAGGGATTCCACCTTTGCCCAGCTTCTTCGTGCACAGGAGGCTTTAAAGGTTTCCCATTTGTGGCGCAACACGGTATCTCCAATGGAAATGACCTACATTCCCACAGGGCAAAAAATTTTGTTTCGCGGCTTTGATGATGTTTTAAAGCTTGCCTCCACCACCGTTAACAAGGGTTATCTTTGTTGGGTGTGGATTGAGGAGGCCTATGAAATCCCCAGAGAAGAGGATTTCGATAAGCTCGATTTATCGGTGCCGCGAGGCAACCTGCCAGGTCCTCTTTTTAAACAGACCACCATCACCTTTAACCCCTGGAGTAAAGACCATTGGCTTAAAAAACGGTTTTTTGACAAGAAAGACAGTTGTGTGAGCGTTTTTTCCACCAATTATCTTATTAACGAATTTCTTGATGAAACCGACCGCGCGGTTTTTGAGCGAATGAAGGAAACCTCTCCAAGGAAGTATGCCGTGGCAGGACTTGGTGAGTGG
>JAZSBX010000033.1:0-6332 GCA_045602605.1 Acutalibacteraceae bacterium | reverse complement strand
TATGATGAAAACAGCGATTTAGCCGCCCTTTCAAATTTAATTTCAAGGCTTAACGGTGAAAATTTAAGCGCCACCGCGCTAAAAGAACTTCCCCAAAAGCTTAAATGCCGCAAGGTTTACAAATTAAAAGGCTCGGAGGTGAGCATTCTTGAAGACAACGCTTAACATTGCCCTGCCCAAGGGAAGACTTGGCGAAAGGGTTTACGCCATGTTTGAAAAGGCAGGCTTCCCCTGCCCTTCAATTAAGGAAAATTCAAGAAAACTCATTTTCGAAAATGAAGAGCTTTCGGTTCGTTATTTTTGGGTAAAACCCAGTGACGTTGCCATTTACGTTGAGCGCGCCGCCGCCGATATCGGCGTTGCGGGAAAGGATATTCTGCTTGAATATTCCCCCGATGTTTACGAACTTTTAGACCTTAAAACGGGGGCTTGCAAAATGGCGGTTGCCGCTAAAAAAGAGTTCAGGGACAACGCTAAAAAAACCTTGAGGGTTGCAACAAAGTTTGCAAACATTGCAAAGAATTACTACGCCTGTCTTGGCCGTGACATTGATATTATCCATTTAAACGGCTCTATTGAAATCGCCCCTATTTTAAACCTTTCCGATGTTATTGTGGACATCGTTGAAACGGGCACAACCCTTAAGGAAAACGGCCTTGAGGTTAAGGAAGGCATTGTTGACATAAGCGCAAGGCTCATTTCAAACAAGGCAAGCTATAAGTTTAAAAACGAAAAGATTGACGCCCTAGTCAAAGGCCTTGGAAAAATTCTGGAGGAAAACAGTAATGATTAAAATTATGAAATACGGCCAGCTTTCAAACGATGAAATTTTTGCCCGTGTTACCCCGCAGTTTGACGTAAGCTCAATTGTAAGCGATATTATAGCCGATGTTAAGGCAAACGGGGATAAAGCCCTTTTTGCCTACACCGAAAAATTTGATGGGGCTACCCTTTGTGCTTTGGCCGTTACAAAGGAAGAAATTGATGAGGCTTTAGGCCTTGTTGAACCCGAGTTTTTAAGAATTCTTAAAACCGCCGCCGATAATATCACGAAATTCCACAAAATGCAGGTGAGAGAGCCCTTTGTTATTGATGATGAAAAGGGCGTTGTGATGGGTCAGAAAATCACCCCCGTTGATGCCGCAGGTCTTTATGTTCCAGGTGGCACGGCGGCCTATCCCTCCACCGTTTTAATGGATGCCATTCCTGCAAAAATCGCAGGAGTAAAGCAGGTTGTAATGGTCACTCCGCCCCAGAAAAACGGCAAGGTGAACCCTGCCATTTTAGCCGCCGCCAGCGTTGCAGGCATCGATAAAATCTTTAAGGTGGGCGGCGCCCAGGCCATTGCCGCTTTGGCTTTCGGCACCGAGAGTATTCCGAAGGTCGATAAAATCGTAGGCCCCGGCAACGCCTTTGTGGCCGAGGCTAAAAAACAGGTTTTCGGCGCCGTTTCCATTGATATGATTGCAGGGCCCAGTGAAATTTTAATCGTTGCTGATTCAAAATCAAACGCTCGGTGCGTTGCCGCCGACCTGCTCTCCCAGGCCGAACACGATAAACTGGCAAGCGCAGTTCTCGTTACCGACAGCGAGGCCCTGGGGGTGGCTGTAAGCGAGGAAATCGAAAAGCAAATTCCCCTTCTTGAAAGGGCGGAAATTGCCCGCGCTTCCATTGATGCCAACGGCAAAATCATTGTGGCCGAAAATCTTTCGGCAGCCATTGAAATTGCCAATGAAATCGCCCCCGAACACCTTGAACTTTGTGTGGACAACCCCTTTGATTATCTCGATTCCATCCGCCATGCAGGCAGCATTTTTATGGGCAGGAACTGCCCCGAGGCGCTGGGCGATTATATGGCAGGCCCCAACCACACCCTGCCAACCTCAGGCACGGCAAAATTTTCCTCCCCTTTATCGGTGGATGATTTTGTGAAAAAAACACAGTATACCTATTTTACCAAAGAGGCGCTCGGCAGCATTGCCTATGACGTTGAATTCTTTGCCAAAAAGGAAGGGCTTACAGCCCACGCCAAAAGCGCCGTTATAAGATTAGAGGAAAACGATGAGTAAATTTTTAAGCAAAAAGTTAAGCACCCTCACCCCCTACACACCGGGTGAACAGCCGCAGGATATGAGGTACGTTAAACTAAACACCAACGAATCACCCTTTGCACCCGAAGAAAACGTTGTTAAGGCCGCAAAGGCGGCGGCGGAAAAACTTAATCTTTACAGTGACCCCGAGTGCAAGAAACTCGTTTCCAGACTTGCCCAGGTTTACGGTGTGAAAAACGAAAACATCATTGTTTCAAACGGCTCTGACGAGGTGCTGAATTTTGCCTTTATGGCCTTTTGCGATGAAAATACAGGCGCCGCCGCGCCTGACATTTCCTACGGTTTTTACCCCGTTTTTGCGGCGGTTAACAATATTCCTTACACCGAAATTCCCTTAAAAGAAGATTTTACTATTGACATCAAGGGTTATTTCGGGTGTAATAAGACTATCTTTATTGCCAACCCCAACGCCCCAACGGGCATTGCGCTGACCCTCGATGAAATTGAGCAAATCCTTCAAAACAACCGCGAAACGGTTGTTGTTATTGATGAAGCCTATGTTGATTTCGGCGCCGACTCGGCAGTTAAGCTTATCGATAAATATGATAATCTTTTGGTCACAATGACCTTTTCAAAATCGTGGAGCCTTGCAGGAGGCCGACTTGGCTTTGGCATTGCTTCAAAGGAAATTATAAGAGATTTAAACACCGTAAGGTACTCAACCAATCCTTACAACGTTAACTCTATGACCCTTGCGGCAGGCCTTGTCACATTAGATAATGAGGCAAAGGTGAGGGAAAACTGCGAAACAATTATTAAAAACCGGGAATACACCGCCACCGCCTTAAAGAATTTAGGTTTTTATGTCACCGACTCTAAAGCCAACTTTATCTTCGCCAAAAGCGATAAAATAGGCGGCGAGGAGCTTTATTTAAAGCTTAAAGAAAGAGGCGTTTTAGTGCGCCACTTTAAAAACCACCGCATTAAAGATTTTGTGCGAATTACCGTTGGCACGAAAGAACAAATGGATATTCTCATTAAAACTGTGGAGGAAATCTTATGAGAACAGCAACAATTAACCGCAAAACAAACGAAACCGAAATTTCTCTTGCCCTTAATCTTGACGGCACGGGTAAAGGCGAAATCAGCACGGGCTGTGGTTTTCTGGACCACATGCTCACCCTTTTTGCCCGCCACGCAAGGTTTGATTTGGATATTAAATGCGTGGGCGACACCTGTGTTGATGACCACCACACGGTAGAGGACATCGGCATTTGTTTGGGGCTTGCCTTAAATGAGGCCCTTGGAGATAAAAAAGGCATTGCCCGCTATGGGGATATCACCCTGCCTATGGATGAGGCGCTGATTTTGGCCGCAACCGACATTTCGGGCAGAGGTCTGCTTTGCTATAATCTTGTGCCCGGTAAAGAAAAGGTGGGCACCTTTGACACCGAGCTTGTTGAGGAGTTTTTCTACGGTTTAGTGAGAAACGCCGACATAACGCTTCACATAAATCAGCTTGCAGGCAGTAACGCTCACCACATTATTGAGGGCGCCTTTAAGGCCGTTGCCCGCGCCCTTAAAACGGCGGTCAAAATTGATGAAGATTTTGCCGATGAGGTTATGTCCACGAAGGGAGTTTTATAATTTTGATTGCCATTGTTGATTATGGTGTGGGTAACCTTTTCTCCCTTAAAAGCTCCCTTTTATCTCTGGGCGCCGATGTTAAGGTTTGCAAAACTGCAGAGGAGATAATAAATGCCGACAAAATCATTTTGCCGGGTGTCGGCGCCTTTTACGATGCCGCCGAAAAACTTAAAAGTTCGGGGCTTGACAGGGTTATTGTAACCGAGGCCCAAAAAGGCAAGCCTCTGCTTGGAATTTGCCTTGGTATGCAGTTGCTTTTTGAAAAAAGCTTTGAATATGGCGAGCATAAGGGCCTTGGCCTTATAAAGGGTGAAATTGCGCCCCTTTCGGGCGAAATCGGCCCCGACCTTAAAATTCCCCACATGGGCTGGAACGCCCTTGATTTTACCCAAAATGAAACACCGATTTTTAAGAACATTAAAAACGGCGATTTCGTTTATTTCGTTCATTCTTTTTATGCTAAAACAAGCGCCGAAAACGTTACCGCCACTGCGGAATACGGTGTTCCCGTTACCGCAAGCGTTCAACTTGATAATATTTTCGGTTGCCAGTTCCACCCCGAAAAAAGTGGGGAAACGGGACTTAACATTTTAAAAGCGTTTTGCGATTTGGAGGTTGAATAAATGCTTTTGTTCCCTGCCATTGATTTGTTTGACGGCAAGGCTGTACGCCTTTTAAAGGGCGATTACGACCAAATGACCGTTTATAGCGAAAATCCCACAGAAATTGCCCTTGATTTTGAAAAAAAGGGGGCAAAATGCCTTCACCTTGTTGACCTGCAGGGGGCAAAATCGGGGGATACGCCAAACCTTAAAACGGTTGAAAAAATCATTAAAGAAACCTCCCTTTTCACCGAAATCGGCGGAGGAATACGGAATATAAACACCGTTGATACCTATATTTCCCTTGGCGCCGACCGTGTGATTTTAGGCACCGCCGCCGTTAAGGATGAGACCTTTTTAAAGGAAGCCCTTTTGAAATACGGCGAAAAGATTGCCGTGGGTGTTGACATTAAAAACGGTCAGGTTGCCGTTTCGGGCTGGACAAAATCCAGCGGTATTGATGCCTTTGAATTTTGCCAGAAGCTTGAGAGCATCGGTGTTAAAACCGTTATTTGCACCGACATTTCAAAGGATGGCGCCATGCAGGGCACCAACCATAATTTATACAGCGAGCTTAAAAAGCGCTTTTCCTTTAACACCATAGCATCGGGCGGCGTTTCCTCCCTTGATGATGTTATAAGACTAAAAAATGCCGACATTTACGGCGCCATAATCGGCAAGGCTTATTACACGGGCGCCATTGACCTTAAAGAGGCTTTAGAGGTGGCAAGATAAATGATAACCAAACGAATAATCCCCTGCCTTGACGTTAAGGATGGCAGAGTGGTTAAAGGGGTCAATTTTGAGGGACTTCACGATGTTTCCTCCCCCATAGATTTGGCCCGATACTATAGCAGCGCCGGTGCCGATGAGCTTGTGTTTTACGACATTACGGCTTCTGCCGAAGGCCGAAAGCTTTTTACCGATATTTTAACCGAGGTGGCAAGCCAAATTTTCATTCCTTTAACGGTCGGCGGCGGCATTAACACGCTTGCCGATTTTGACCGCGTTTTAAAATGCGGCGCCGATAAGGTGAGTGTGAATTCTGGCGCCATTAAAAACCCCGACCTAATCGGCGAGGCGGCTAAACTTTACGGCGACCAATGTGTGGTTTTATCGGTTGACATTAAGCGTGTTAACGGCGTTTTCCGTGTTTTTGCCCGTGGCGGTAGAGATAACACGGGCCTTGAGGCCATAGAGTGGATTAAGCGCTGTGTGGGAAACGGTGCAGGTGAAGTGGTTGTCAATTCCATTGACACCGATGGCGTTAAAAAAGGCTTTGACCTCGCTATGCTCGATGCCGTGTGTAACGCCGTAAGCGTTCCCGTTATTGCATCGGGCGGGGCAGGAAACATTACCCATTTTACCCGGCTTTTTAAAACTCTCCCCAAGGTTGATGCAGGCCTTGCCGCTTCCATTTTCCATTTCGGCGAGGTTAAAATTAAAGACCTTAAAGCAGATTTAAAACAAAACGGAATTCCTGTGAGGTTATAAAAATGATTGATATTAAAACTTTGAAATTTGATGAAAACGGCCTTATTCCCGCCATCGTTGTGGATGCCCATTCCAAAAAGGTTTTAACCCTTGCTTATATGAACGAGGAAAGCCTTAAAATTTCCATTGAAAAAGGGCTCACCTGCTTTTACAGTAGGTCTAGACAGGAGCTGTGGCTTAAAGGAGAAACCAGCGGAAACTATCAGCACATTGTATCAATTACTGCCGACTGTGATAATGATGCCTTAACGGTGGTTGTGGAAAAGGATGGCCCTGCCTGCCACAAGGGCACCGACTCCTGCTTTACAAACACCGTTTTTGAAAGCGAAACCTTAAAGGAATTTTCCCTTGATGACCTTATGAATATGCTGGCAGGCAGAAAGAAAGAGAAAAAAGCGGGCTCCTACACCTCCTACCTTTTTGAAAAGGGCATTGATAAAATTCTCAAAAAGGTTGGCGAGGAATCCACCGAAGTTATCATTGCAGGCAAGGCCGATGACAAAAAGGAAACGGTTTATGAAATTGCAGACCTTGCCTA
>JAZSBX010000032.1:0-2522 GCA_045602605.1 Acutalibacteraceae bacterium | reverse complement strand
CTTACTGCCATTGCCGTTCTTGCCGATAAGGAGGAGGTTGGCTCCGATGGAAACACGGGTATGAACTCCGATTTCATTCGTGATTTTGCCGAGGATTTGGCCGTTATGCAGGGAGGCAGAGGCAGTGTTGCCCTTCGTAACTCAAAATGCCTTTCGGCCGATGTTAACGCCGCAACCGACCCTACCTTCCAGGATGTTATGGAAAGAAGAAACGCAAGTTTCGTAAACTACGGCGTTGTTGTTACAAAATACACAGGCGCCAGGGGAAAAAGCGGCACCTCCGATGCAAGCGCCGAATACGTTGCCTTTGTTCGCAAAATGCTTGATGATGCAGGCATTATCTGGCAAACGGGCGAGCTTGGTAAGGTTGATGCAGGCGGCGGCGGCACCGTTGCAATGTATATTGCAAATTTAGGAGTTGACACCGTTGATTTGGGTGTTCCCGTGCTTTCAATGCACGCCCCCTTTGAAACAACCTCAAAGCTTGATGTGTATATGTGCTATCGCGCAATGTACGAGTTTTGCAAATGATGGTTAAGGGTGTAAACCCTTGTTATGCCGCTTTGCGGCATAACATATCGAGTTTTGGGCAACGCTCAAAACATATCGATTTCGGCGGCGGCGAGTATTATATATAATATGTATATATAGTACCTACTACCTGAAAAACACAAAATCTAGTACTTTACAATTTGACACGGTTGTGTTATAATCGTTAAGACCGACTACTATGCTTGGGGCGTTTGCCACAAAGTGGAAGCACCAAACCCTTTGCTTGGTTTTCGGAAAAATATTAAAGAAAGAGGTGTAACCGAAATGATGAAGGACCAAAAGCAGCAGATTATCGAGACCTATGCAACTCACGAGGGTGACACAGGTTCTCCCGAAGTTCAAATTGCTTTGCTCACAACCCGCATCAATGAGCTTACCGAACACTTAAAGGTTCATAAGAAGGACCACCACTCACGCCGTGGTCTTCTTAAAATGGTAGGTCACAGAAGAAACCTTCTTGCATATCTGCAAAAGGTTGACATTGAAAGATACCGCGTTATCATCAAGAAGCTCGGCATCCGTAAGTAATTTCAGTTACAAAGAGGGCAGACTGTTTTTTAAAAAGCGGTCTGCCTTATTGTAATAAAAAAGAAAAAATCAAACGGCGTTATTGCGGTTTAGCGGTAAATCGAGTGCCGAAAGGACTTCGACACTGGATTTATTGCTAACCGATAATGCCTGAAAAAAGAAAAGAGGTAAAAGTTATGTACGAAAACTTTAAGGTTTACAAAACCGAACTTGCAGGCCGCCCCTTAACCGTTGAAACCGGCAAAATGGGTCTTCTTGCAAACGGCTCCTGCCTTATTCGTTACGGTGAAACCGCAGTGTTCTGCGCCGCAACCGCTTCGGCAAAGCCCCGTGACGGCATTGATTTCCTCCCCTTATCTGTTGATTTCGAGGAAAAGCTTTATTCAGTCGGTCGCATTCCAGGCTCCTTCACACGCCGCGAGGGTAAGCCCACCGACAAGGCCATTCTCGCTTCCCGCGTGATTGACCGCCCTGTTCGCCCCCTGTTCCCGAAAAATATGAGAAACGATGTTTCTCTTGTTTGCACCGTTATGTCGGTTGACCCCGATTGCTCACCCGAAATCACCGCTATGATTGGCGCTTCGGTTGCTCTTTCTATTTCCGACATTCCCTGGGAAGGCCCCATCAGTGGTGTAAGCGTTGGCTATGTTGACGGCGAAATCGTTATCAACCCCACCGCCGAGCAGGCAAAGAAAAGCGAAATGCAGGTTACAGTTGCTTCCACAGCCGACCTTGTTGCAATGATTGAGGCAGGCGCAAAGGAAGTTCCCGATGACGTTATGTATGACGGCATTATGAAGGGACACGAGGCTAACCAGAAAATCGTTGAATTTATTAACGGCATCGTAGCCGAAATCGGCAAAGCAAAGTTCACCTTTGAGAACACCGACCCGAGCGAGGAATTGTTTGAGGCAGTTAAAAATCTGGCAGAAGCCGATGTTATGCTGGCTCTTGACACCGATGATAAATTAGTTCGCGATGAGAGACTTCGCCCCATTTACGACCGCGTTCACGAGGCTCTGGATGTTACCTATCCCGATGAAACGGCTAAAATTGATGAGTGTATGTACAAGCTTCAAAAGCTTATCGTTCGCCGCTGGCTTTATGATGATGGCAAGCGTGTTGACGGCCGTGGTATGGATGAAATCCGCCCTCTTTACAGTGAGGTTGGTCTTCTCCCCCGCGTTCACGGTTCAGGCCTTTTCGCCCGTGGACAGACACAGGTTTTAACCATTGCAACTCTCGGTTCTATCCGCGATTCTCAAATTCTTGACGGCATTGACGGCGAGGATTCAAAGCGCTACATTCACCACTACAATATGCCTTCCTATTCCGTTGGCGAAACCAAGCCCTCCCGTGGCCCCGGCCGCCGCGAGGTTGGTCACGGCGCGCTGGCTGAAAGAGCGCTGCTTCCCGTTATTCCCGATGAGACCGAATTCCCC
>JAZSBX010000031.1:0-4615 GCA_045602605.1 Acutalibacteraceae bacterium | reverse complement strand
GGTTTTCGGCGCGGCGGATGAAATTATGAAAAACTTTGATGGCGGCGGAGTGCTGATTTGCGGCGCTCCTGCTACGTGCAAAACAACGGTGCTCAGAGACCTTATCCGCCAACTTGCAAACGGGCAGTCAGGAAAAATTTACAGAGTTTCGGTGGTTGATACAAGGGGTGAACTTTCCGCCGCAGGGGAGTGCGGCAGTGAAAATGATTTGGGGGATGCGAGCGATGTGCTTTTGAGTGTGCAAAAGGCCAAAGGGATTGAAATTGCCGTTAGAACATTAAACCCCGAAATCGTTGCCTTTGATGAGGTTTCCACCCTTGAGGAAATCGCTGAAATTTCCGAGGGGTTCCATTCGGGTGTTGGTGTAATAACCACCGCCCACGCAGGCAGTATCAATGAGATTAAGACAAGAAACGTCACCAAAGCGCTGCTTTCTTCGGGCGCTGTAAGCACGGTGGTGTTTTTAGAAGCCGCTGGACAGCGGCCGCAAATTTTTAAGGTTAATAATTTATGATGCTTTTAAAAATTTTAGGTATGTGCCTCATTTTTGCCGTTTGTGTGCTGGGCGGATTTTACCTTTCTTTCAGATTAAAGAAGCGGTGCAAAGCGCTTCACGAAATATGTGTTTCCACAAGCGAAATCGCTCACAGAATAGGCCTTTGTGAGGAAAGGGGCCGTATTTTAAAAAAGGTTTTTGAGGGAAAAAGCGTGCAGGTGTCGGAGGATGAAAATTATAACGTTTATGTGACCTGCCCTGCCCTTAACAAAGAGGATATTTGCCTTTTAAACGAATTCTTTTTGCATCTTGGCGCAGGGGATGCTTTAAGTCAGATTTCCCTTTGCGAGACCTATAAAAAACTTTTTGAAGGAATATATGACAGCGCAAGGGGAGAGGAGAAAAGCAAAGGCCAAATGTACAAAACCTGCGGCTGTCTTTTGGCGGTGGCCCTTATTATATTCATAATCTAGGTGAAAAAATGGATGTAGATTTCATATTCAAGGTGGCGGCAATAGGAATTATTGTCACGGTTTTAAATCAGCTGCTGGTGAGAAGCGGCAGGGAGGAACAGGCAATGCTCACAACACTTGCAGGGCTTGTGGTTGTGCTGCTTATGGTGGTTAAGGTTATCGCAGAACTTTTTGACACGGTGAAAAGCGCCTTTGGACTTTAAAAATGGACGTTTTGAAAATTTTGGGAATTTGTCTTATCGTGTCGGTTCTTTGCGTGCTTTTAAGACAGTATAAGCCCGAATATGCGCTGATTGTAGGCGCTCTTGGCGGCACAATGCTTCTGATTTTTCTTGTGGGACAAATTGTTCCTGCCTTTTCATCGCTTAAAACTTTTTTGAGTAGGTTTGGCCTTGAAACCGTTTATTTCACCGTGGCGCTGAAATCGGTTGGCATTGGATACGTAACGCAGTTCATTGCCGACACCTGCCGCGATGCGGGGCAGGGTGCCATTGCATCAAAGGCCGAACTTGCAGGGCGAAGCGGCATTTTCCTTTTATCAATTCCCTTGCTTGAGAAAATTTTGGAGTTGGCAGAACAACTGTTATGAAAAAGCTGGTTGTATTTTTAATTTTAATAATGCTTTTTGCACTGCCTACATTGGCCAATGAGTCGGTTTACGGCGAGCAAATTGAGGCAAGCGGCGCCGAGGAACTGCCCGATGCCCTGCCCGATGAAACACGCCGCCTTATGGAAAATTTCGGCATAGGCGGTGTTGAGGATATAACCGAAGGGCTTTTCACCCCCCAGAACATTTTTGAGAATATTTTTCATTTTCTAAAGGATGGCGCAAAGACACCTGCCAAAACGGGAATAACGGCCCTTGTGCTTATAATTATTTTCGGCGCCTTTTCAGGCTTCAAGCGTGAGGGCGAGGTGTTTAACACGGCGGAGCTTGTTTTAACCGTTGCCGTTGCCCTTTCGGTTATAGTGCCGCTTTTCGGCGTTATCCAAACGGTTAGTCAGGCCCTTAAAGGGGCAAGCGTTTTCCTGTTTTCGTTTATCCCCGTTTTCGCCGCCGTATTAACCGTAACGGGCGCCGTTTCCACGGGCAGCGTGGCTATGGCCACACTTATGTTTGCGGCCCAATGCGTTTCGGCATTCGCCGGCTTTGGGGTGGTGCCCCTTTCCTCCGCCTACCTTTCCCTTTCCTGCTGTTCGGCGGTTTCGGGGCAAAACGTGGCAGGGGAAATAGGTCAAACGGTTAAAAAAGCGGCAATGTGGATTTTATCTTTAATACTCACTATTTTTTCGGGTGTTCTGGCCCTTCAAACAACCCTTGCAGGCGCAGGCGACACCCTTGCAATAAGAACGGGCAAGTTTGTTATAGGAACGCTGGTGCCCGTTGTGGGTGGGGCGCTCAGCGAAGCCCTTTCCACCCTGTGCGGTTCGGCAGAACTTTTAAAGGGAAGTGTGGCGGTCTACGGCATTGTTGCGCTTTGCCTTATTGCCTTACCGGTGGTTGTGGAACTAATTTTATACCGCTTTTGGATTTTCGTTTGCTCGTTTGCCGCAGGGGTATTTTCACAGCAAAAAACAAGAACTGTTTTAACCGCAATAGACGGTGTGCTGTCAATTCTTGTAAACGTTTTACTGCTTACCTCGGTGGCCTTTGTGGTTTGCCTTATAATCGTTACAAAGGCGGTGGGTGGAAAATGAGTGGGTTAACACAGACCGTGTTCGGAATTTGCGCCGCCCTTGTTTTTATGGGCGCCGTTCAAATTATCTCTCCCCAAAAATCAATGAAGAAAAGCGTTAACTTCATTTTGGGCATTGTTTTCGTGCTGTCGCTAATCACCCCTGCCCTTGGCCTAAAGGGGGCGAGCCTTGATTTTAAGCTGCCCGAGGCGGGGGACGAAAACACAAATCGGTTATCTGATTACACCGCCGAATATCTTGTGCGAGAGATGCTGGACTCTGCAGGAATAAAATATGAAAACCTTTCGGTTACTACGGATATTTTGGAGGATAACCGCATATCAATTACTAAAGTCACCCTTACATCGGCAAACACAAAAGAACAAATTACCGATGCGTTAAAGGAAATCGTGGAAAAAGACAGGGTGGAGGTTTTAAATGAATGAAAAAGTCAAAGCCGTCATAGAAAAAATTAAAAACCCAAAAATTTTGATTTTTCTCGGAATAGCAGGAATTTTACTCATTGGTCTTTCCACTTTTTTCGGAGGAGAATCGAAAAAGAGTCAGGGCGCGGCAGAGGATATGACCGCCGAGGAATACTGCCTGCTGCTTGAGGAAAAGGTGAAAAACCTTGTGGCGGCTGTCACGGGGGATAAAAAGGCAACGGTTGCCATAACGCTGGAAAGCGGTGTTAAATACACCTATGCCGATGATACCAAAACCTCTCTCAGCGAGAAAAACGGCGGAAGCTCAAGCGATAAAAGTGATGAAAGCGAGAATAAATATATTGTGGTAAAAAATGCCGATGGCTCGGAAACGGCGCTTTTAATAAGCGAGAAAATGCCTGAGGTCAGGGGAGTGACGGTGGTTTGCTCGCCCATTAACTGCTCGCGGCAGGATATTGAGGATGCCGTGACTGCCATGCTTGGAATTACATCACAAAGAATTTGTGTGCTTATAAAATAAACTAATTTAGGAGGAAATTCAGGTGAAAAAAGGAAAGGTTTTTACAAAAAGTCAAATAGCGTTAGCGCTTCTCGTTGTGGCGCTCGGAGCCGCCGTTTGGCTTAATACCAAATATTCTTCGGTGTCAGACGTTCAGGATACGGTTTCAAAATATCTCGGGGGCGTGCAGTATGTGGGTAATGAAAGCCAGTCTTCTGCCGTTCAAACCGGCGCCCAAGCCGAAAACGATGACTATTTCACCACCGCCAAGGCCGAGCGTGAAAAGGCGATAAAAGCGGCGCAGGAGCAAATTGAGGAAACTTTGAAAAATGAAAACGCTTCTGATGATGATAAAACGGCCGCCGTTCAGATGAGCGCAAGTCTTGCCAAAAGAATTGAGGCTCAGGCCAACATTGAAAACCTTTTAAAGGCAAAGGGTTTTGAAAAGGCACTTGCCGTTATAGGCGATGAAACGGTGACCGTTGTGGTGCAAAGTGACGGTCTTTTGGCCAGCGAAACCCTGCAAATTCAGGATATTGTAACCGAGCACAGTTCAGTCCCCCTTTCGGGTGTAAAAATTATTACCGTAAAATAGTTGTTTTCTTTGAAATATTGTGTTATACTATAAAAAAGTGAAATACCGAAAGGATGAAAAAAATGAGCAATACAGGCGACCTCGCTATCAATACATCGGTTTTGGAAAAAATGGCAGGCATTGCCGCAATGGAGGTTGAGGGTGTTAAAAGCCTTGCTGCTGCCCCCATTGATTTAAAGAGTATCATTGACCGCGCCGCATTCAAGCCTGTTAAGGCCGAAACCAAGAACGGCACAACAGAAATTGACGTTTACGTTTGCGTTAAGGAAAACGCAATGATTAAGGATGTTGCCGCTGCCGTTCAGTCAAGCGTTAAGGAAAAGCTTCAGAATATGACGGGCAACGCCGTAACACACGTTAACGTTTACATTGCCGACATTGCTTTCGAGGAATAAAAATCACAAAAATAACACCTAAAATTCGCAGTCC
>JAZSBX010000030.1:0-19911 GCA_045602605.1 Acutalibacteraceae bacterium | reverse complement strand
ACGCCGGGGCCTTCAATAAGGCGCGCAACCTCATCCTGCGTTTTGCCGCAAAACGAGCAGCGAACCTGTTTCTTTTCACTGTCTTTTCCTGGCACTGAAATTACCTCTATCTTTTAGTGATAACCTTATCAATCAGTCCATACTCTGCGGCCTCATCAGCGGACATAAAGTTATCTCTTTCGGTATCCTTGCGGATAACCTCAATATCCTTACCCGTAGCCTCGGCTAAAATCTGATTGATGTTTTCTCTGATTTTCTCAATATGATGGGCGTGAATGAGAATATCGGTTGCCTGACCCTCGGCAGAGCCCAGGGGCTGGTGAATCATAATTTCGCTGTTGGGAAGCGCGTAGCGTTTTCCCTTTGTACCTGCGGCAAGAAGGAATGCGCCCATGCTTGCGGCCATACCCATACAAATGGTGCTGACATCACACTTGATATACTGCATTGTGTCATAAATTGCCATACCTGCGGAAACCGAACCGCCGGGGGAATTGATATAGAAATTTATATCTTTAGTGGGGTCCTGTCCCTCAAGATAAAGCATTTGAGCAATGATTATGCTGGCCGATGCATTATCAACCTTATCGGAAAGCATAATAATTCTATCGTTGAGAAGGCGGGAAAAAATGTCATAAGAGCGTTCTCCCCTGCTTGTTTGTTCAACAACGTAAGGTACTAAATTCATATCCATAACGACACCTCCGAATTATATATATGAGTATGAACTGAAAAAGTGAAATATAATCAACTATTCTTTATCGGCTGCTGCTTTTTTGGTCGTGGTCTTTTTAGCAGCAGGCTTCTTTGCGCCATCGGTTGCAACCTTTTTGGTTGTAGTTTTCTTTGCGGCAGGCTTTTTCTCACCGTCAGCGGTTGCTTTTTTAGTGGTGGTTTTCTTTGCGGCAGGCTTCTTTGCGGTCTTTTCCTTAACATCGGTGATAACCGCATTGTCTTTAATTAAGTCAATAGCCTTCGAAACAGAAAGGTCAAGAGCAATATCCTCTGCAGGGATTGCGGCCTTAACCTGCTCTGCAGTTACGCCGTAGCCCTTTGCCATCTCTTCAATTTTTGCCTCAAGTTCTTCACTTGATGGAACGATTTTCTCAAGCTCAACAATCTTTTCAAGAGCAAGGCGCATTTTAACCTGCTGTTCTGCCTGAGGACGGAAGGTTTTAGAAAATTCTTCCATAGAAGAATCGGTGTACTGCAAATACAACTGCAGGCTCATTCCCTGAGACTGCAAACGATAGTCAAACTCCTGCATCGACTGTTTTACACGGTTTTCAAAGAGAGCCTCGGGGATTTCACCCTTAAGTCCTTCAACAACAGTATTAACAAGTTGATTTTCAACATCCTCCTCGTTTGCCTTCTGCTTTCTTTCAAGGGTCTTTGCCTTGATATCAGCCTTAAGCTCATCAAGAGTGTCGAATTCACTTGCATCCTTTGCAAACTCATCATCAAGGGCGGGAAGCTCCTTAACCTTGATTTCGTGAAGCTTAACCTTAAACACAGCAGGTTTGCCTGCAAGGTTTTCAGCGTGATATTCTGCGGGGAACTCAACATTAACATCAAATTCATCGCCTGTGTTGTGGCCAACGATTTGCTCCTCAAAGCCGGGAATGAACTGGCCTGAACCAAGTTCCAGAGAGTGAGATTCACCCTTGCCGCCTTCAAATGCAACGCCGTCAACAAAGCCTTCAAAATCAATAACAGCGGTGTCACCTAAAGCTGCTGCTCTATCGGTTACTGCAACCATTCTTGAGTTGCGCTCTGCAAGGGAGTTAAGGGTTGCGTTAACCTCATCCTCGGTAACATCAGCGATAACGCGCTCTGCCTTTAAGCCCTTGTATTCTGAAACCTCAACCTCAGGATAAGTTGTAAGAGCAACCTTAAAGCAAACGCCATCCTCCTTGCTGATTGAAACAAGGTCAAAATCCATTTTATCATCAACGATTTTCAGGTTTGCTTCTTTTGCGGCGTCCTCAACGGCATCAGCATACAAAAGATTAAGAGCATCCTCAAAGAAAACCTCTGTGCCGTAGAACTTTTCAATGATGCTTAAAGGTGCTTTGCCCTTTCTGAAACCGGGAACGTTGATTTTCTTGCCATTCTTACGATAAACCTCGTTAATGGCCGCGCGGAATTTCTCCCCATCAATAACAATTTCAAGCTCATAACGATTTGTTTCAATCTTTTTTGTTGCTTTTAAACTCATAAAATTAAACCTCCGATATTTTTAGGTCGCCGTTTTTAAGCCGCAGACCGTATCTCATATAATTATATCATATATTTTACAATTTTTCTACCACTTTTTTCAATTTTTTTGTTTTTTCAATATTTTATACAAAATGGTGTAAAATCGATGCTGTCGCAGGATACTAATTTAAGCATTATGCCATCATATTCGTTAACCACGCCCGCTTTTCCTGCGCCGTGAACGTGACCGTAATAAACTTTTTTAATATCAAACCGTTTTAAAACCGAAAAGATTTCCTCGCAAACCTGACCTGCGAACACGGGCGGATAGTGCAAGAAAACAAGAGGCTCAAGTCCCGTTTTAAGGGCCGCCTTAATTGACGCTTCAAGTCTGCCCGCTTCACGCAGGAGAACCTTTTTGTCACCGCCGTCATCAAAAAACCAGCCCCTTGTTCCGCAAACGGCAGAGTTTTCGACCGCAGTGCAGTTGTTGAAAACAAAATCAATTTTTGAAAAATTGTTTTCTTTTAAAAATTCCCGCATTTTTTTGGCAGTTCCCCACCACAAATCGTGGTTACCCTTTAAGAGAATTTTTTTGCCGGGCAGGTCGTTTAAAAACTGGAAATCGGCCTTGGCTTCTTCTATTTTTAGTCCCCAAGACAAATCTCCCGGCAAAATAACGGTGTCATTTTCCTTAACGGTTCTGCACCAATTTTTTTTAATTTTTTCCTCGTGATTTTCCCAGCCGCGGAAAATATCCATAGGTTTATCAGCGCTAAAGGACAAATGCAAATCGGAAATTGCAAAAATGCTCAAATTTTTTCACTTCTCCTTTAAAAAACAGTTTTTTGGGGCATACTAATTTTGGTCATTCAGACCGAAGAAAGGACTGAAAAAAATGTCAGACTGTTGCTCAATTAAAGATGTTATAAGCGGAATTAAGTGTGAGGTTAAAAACTGCACCTACCACACCGAAAATGACCACTGCAAGGCAGGCGCAATTGAGGTTGGTTACTGCAATTCCTGCGAGAAGGGCGAAACCGCTTGCACAACTTTTAAGGCAAAATAAAAATCCTTTTTTAAGAAAATACCCGACTTAAAAATCGGGTATTTTTCTTTTAAATTTTAAGATAATCAAGGACAAAATCCTTGATTTTATCCCTTTCGCAAATATGGGTAAATCTAACCTTTGCATCCTTTAAAGCAAGCAGAGGTTTGGGGATTTCAACACCCGTTTTTGCGTTTAGTAAATCTACGGCATCAAATTCCTTTTCGGGCGCCTTTTCGCCAAAAGCAGAAAGCACGCTTGCGCAGAATTTATAAGGGCTTGCAGTTGAAGCGATAACCGTCTTAGTGTTATCCCCCGTTTCATTAACGTAGTTATTGTAAACGTTTACGGCAACGGCTGTGTGGGTGTCGCAAAGGTAACCGAAATTTTTCCAGGTTTCCTCAATGGTTTTCAAGGTGTTTTCATCATCACAGCAACCACCGTAGAAAAGCTCACTAAAGCGGTCTTTAACCTTATCGCTTACGGTGTACATACCCTTTTGTGCCAAATCACTTTGCATTTTTGCAACGAAGGCATCATCGTGGTCGGAAAGCTCATAAAGCATTCTTTCAAGGTTGCTGGAAATAAGAATATCCATTGAAGGAGAAACGGTTGTGTAGAAATCACGGTTTTTATTGTAGGTTCCCGTTTTAAGGAAATCGGTAAGAACGTTGTTTGAATTTGAAGCGCAAATAAGTTTTTTAACGGGCACGCCCATTTTCTTTGCATAGTAAGCCGCAAGAATATTTCCGAAATTACCCGTTGGAACAACAATGTTAAAGCCCTGTTCCTTTACTGCCTCGTTTTCTTTAAGCAGGTCGCAGTAGGCGCTTACATAGTAAATAATTTGAGGCGCAAGGCGACCCCAGTTAATGGAATTCGCCGAGGAAAACTGCATTCCGTTTTCCGCTAAAAGTTTTGCGGTTTGGCTGTCGGTGAAAATCTTTTTAACTGCGCTTTGAGCATCATCAAAATTGCCCTTAATTGCGCAAACGCTGACATTTTCGCCCTTTTGTGTGCACATTTGATGCTTTTGCATGGGGCTTACGCCATCGCTTGGATAGAAAACGATAATTTTTGTGCCCTCAACATCGCAAAAGCCTTCAAGGGCTGCCTTGCCCGTGTCACCCGAGGTGGCAACAAGAATAACCGTTTCCTTTGCAGAAGATACCTTCTTTGCCGAGGTGGTTAGAAGATAGGGCAAAATTTGAAGCGCTAAATCCTTAAAAGCGCAGGTGGGACCGTGCCACAGTTCTAAAATATGGGTGCCGTCTTTAAGCGTGTGAAGGGGTGCGGGAACATCGTTTTCAAAGGTGCCGCTGTAGGCGCCCTTTGCACAGTATTCAATTTCCTCTTCGGTAAAATCGGTAAGAAATTTTTTGAAAATAAAAACTGCTCTTTCGATATAATTCATACCCTTAAGGGCGTTAAAATCATCATCACTTAAGGTTGGCACCGTTTCGGGCACAAACAAGCCGCCGTCAGGCGCAATACCCGTTGCAATGGCGCCTGCCGCCGAAACCTTAAGAGCGTTATCTCTCGTACTGTTATAATTCATTTTTGGGGTACCTCCCGAATATTTCATATACCATATAATTTTATTAAAAAATACGCCGTTTGTCAAATGTTTCGAAAGAAATTGTATGCATTTTCATAAAAAAGCAGGTCAAGATGCTCTTCTCTCACGCCTTTTTCCAAAAGATAGGCCCTTAAGAAAGGAATATACGATATATCCCGAAGTTCATCACTCATTTGAGCGCCATCAAAATCCGAGCCGAAGGCAATATGGTTTTCAAGGCCTAAACTCAGCATATAACAAAGGTTGTCATAAACACTTTCAAAAGAGTTTTTGCCCGAAAATTCGGGGTAAGGGCATATTCCGATAACGCCGCCCTTTTCAGCAATTTTAATCAGCGCCTCATCACTTAAATTTCTTTTATGGTTAAAAACGCTTTTTGAACAACTGTGGGTGGCAATGGGAAAATCGGCAACAGATACGGCATCAAAAAAACTTTCCTCATTTAAATGTGATAAATCCGCAGCAATTTTCAGGCGGTTCATTTTCTTTATAATGTCTTGGCCGAATGCCGTGAGTCCACCCTTTTCATTGGCGCCCGAAGCGATTTTGTTTTTTCCGTTCCAGGTGAGGGTTATGACGCTGATACCGTCACTTTTTATTTCATCAAGGCAGGAAAGTTCCTCAATAACACTACCGCCCTCAATGGAAAAAAGAGGTGTAAAGGAGTCGGATTTGCAACCCGACAATTTTGTTTTAAAATCCCTTAAAACACCTTTATAAAACTCAAAGGGCGAGGGCGTTTCCTCCCTCACCCATACTGCAAAAATTTGGTTCCATTTGTTAAAGCAACCTGCTTTTTCAAAGGAAATGTCAAGGTCATTTTTTAAAAAATCCTTTTTCTCGGTAAAACACCTGAAAGGTGTGTCACAGTGCAAATCAAAAAGTTCCATTACCCTTCTCCAAACAAAAAGCATTTTTAAGATATTCAAGTTCAAACTGCCATTTGTCATCCTCATCCATAAAGGCTGTCACCATTGCAACATCAAAACGGGGTTTTAGGTAGCAATGGGATTTAACGTAATAATCCTTTGCGGTGGCAATGATTTTCCGTTGTTTGACTTTATCCACCGCCTCTGCGGGAGATACAAGATAATCCCCCGTTCTCGCCTTAACCTCAACGAAAGCAACGGTATCCTCATCCTCCGCAATTATGTCAATTTCACCGTAACGGCATTTGTAATTTCTTTTGGCAATGTAAAAACCTTTTCTCTTTAAATAGGCCGCAACCCTATCCTCCGCCAAAACTGCAAATTCGGTGTTTTTCATTTGACAAAATTCTTTATAAAGGAGGGTCTGTGAATGTCACAGGGGCCAAACTCCTTTATCGCTTCAATATGTACCTTTGTGCCGTAGCCCTTGTGCTGCAAAAATTTATACTGTGGATAAATTTCATCGTACTCATTAAGCAGGCGGTCCCTTGTTACCTTAGCAATGATGGATGCGGCGGCAATGCTTAAGGATTTGGAATCCCCCTTAACAACGGTAAGGCTTGGTATTTTAAGGTTGGGCGGCGTTCTGTTGCCATCAATAAGGGCGAAATCAGCAGGGATTTTAAGCCCATCAGCGGCGCGCTCCATTGCAAGATAGGTAGCGCCCAGAATATTATATTTTTCAATTTCATTTACACTTGCAAAGGCCACCGACCAGGAAACGGCTTTTTCGGTGATTTCATCATAAAGTTTTTCCCGTTTTTTCTCGCTCAACTTTTTTGAATCATTTACACCCTCAAAATCCAAATCGGGCGGTAAAATAACTGCAGCGGCACAAACAGGGCCTGCAAGGGGTCCCCTGCCTGCCTCGTCAATGCCGCATACAAACTTGTAGCCTTGTTCTCTTTTTTCATTCTCATAGGAAAAATCAGGCAATTCTTACACCCTTTCCAATGTAATTCTACCGATTTTACAGTTACGATATTCCTCTAAAAGCATATTTGCAGCTCTTTCGGTGTCGATAGCGTTTCCTCTTTGCAAAAAGCCTCTGCGCCTTCCGATTTGGTGAAGCAGTTCGTAAGGTTCAACCTCAAAATCAAGCTCACCGTAACGCGCGGTAAGCAGTTCGGGATATTCCTGTGCAAGAATTTCAAGCAATCTCACAGCCAAAAGTTCAACATCAAGAATTCTATCGGTCACGGCGCCTGTAAATGCTAGGCGCTCACCCACCGTTTGGTCATCAAATTTAGGCCAAAGAACACCGGGGGTGTCAAGAAGTTCCAAATCCTTATCAATGCGGAACCACTGATTTCCCCTTGTAACACCGGGGCGGTTTTCAACCTTTGCCTTGCTGCCGCCTGCCATTTTGTTAATAAATGAAGATTTTCCCACGTTTGGAATGGCCACAACCATTGTACTCAGCACTCTACCGACCATACCCTTACTTTTATAGTATTCAAGTTTCTCGGCAAGGGTTTCCTTTGTAACGGTTTTAAATTTATCGAGGCCGCGACCTGTGCGACAGTCAACCGCAATAGCAGGAATGTTTTGCTTTGCGTAGTGCTCAATCCACTGATTTGTTACCCTTTGGTCGGCCATATCGCACTTGTTAAGCAAAATAATTCTGGGCTTATCGGCAATAATGCTGTGAAGTTCGGGATTTCGGCTGCTTAAAGGGATTCTTGCATCAACAATTTCGGCAACTGCATCGACAATATTAAGGGTTTCCTTTATAAGGCGCCTGGTTTTTGCCATATGCCCCGGAAACCACTGAATATTCTGTGTTTGCGCCATTATTCAATCCCTCCCATTTCACTGAAGGGAAAAACCTTTAAAATCGCCTTGCCCAAAATATAACGGGTATCTATCATTCCATTGTTTCCGATAAGTGATGAACGGCTGTCGTGGGAATCGTTTCGGTTATCGCCGAGAACAAAGACACAGCCATCATCCACTTTAACGGGGAACTGAATGTCATAAGAAAGATTAGTAGGTGTGCGGGCGTAGGGTTCATCAAGCGCAACATCATCAACATAAACTATACCCGTGTTAAAATCGATGTCCACAATTTGACCCTCGGTTGCAATTACGCGCTTAATAATGGGGGCCTGATTTTCGCCTTCTAAAGAGTTATCAATATTACGGGAAATAACAACAATGTCCCTTTGCTTCGGGGTGTAGAAAAGATTGCTGATTACAACCTTATCACCACTGTGCAAGGTTTCTCTCATTGAGCCGCCATCAATTGTGACCACCTTAAAAACAAGGGTGAAAACCACAACAACGGCAACCATTGCGGTAACGATAACCTCTAACCATTCAAAAATATCACGTTTGGTAACGAGGCCTTTTTCCTTTATGGCTAAAAATACAGACTGCATAATCACACCACCTGACAATAAAATTAAAAGGGGACAAAATGCTTTGTCCCCTTAAAACACCTCTTTAAGAGCCAAAAGCTCTTTTCTTGATATTTTAGCCAATCTGCTCTTTAACTTTAGCAGCTTTACCTACTCTATCACGGAGATAGTACAGCTTTGCACGACGAACACGACCGTTGCGAACGAGCTCAACCTTGTCAACATTCGGAGAATGCACAGGGAACACACGCTCAACGCCAACGCCGTAGGAAATACGTCTTACGGTAAAGGTTTCAGCAATACCGCTGTTGTTCTTTGCAATAACAGTACCCTCGAAAACCTGAATACGCTCACGCTCACCTTCACGGATTTTAACGTGTACACGAACAGTGCTACCGATAGAAACCTTAGGTGCGTCTTCTTTCATCATACCTGCTGTTAACTCTTTTACAGCGTCCATTTTTATTTCCTCCCTAATTGTTTCAGGCGTTCGTGTCAACTAAAATCTTGGCAGAGGACCACCCGTTTTAATGTCGTTTTACGGCATTAAACCCGCCGTTTGAAGGTTCGGCGAAATCAAATGCTCTAATATGATATCACACAACTTCTTAAAATGCAAGCATTATTTTAAAAAAGTGGAATTTTTATTTTTTACAATGGGTATTCTTCCCTCAACGCTTAAATCCAAAGTGTTAACATAAATTAATTCCGCCTCACCGGCTGAATTTGTGCAATAAAACTCATAGCAGCTTTTTTCACTATCTTCAAACACTGTAACAACCTGCAACGCCTGTTCCACCGAAAGGTCTTGCGGGATTTTTGACTGCGCCTCGGCAACCGTGTGGTTTGGTGCCTGCAGGGTTCGGTTGCGGTGGTTTAACAAAAACTGCTCGCCGCTGAATTCAACAATTTCCCCACTCCCCCTCGAAACGGTTATTTCTATCCTATCAGGATTGCAATAGGTGGCTCCATTTTTTGTGGTGAAAACAATATAACACACCTGCTCCCTGCTTTCAAAATAACGGGGAACAAAATTTGCCGAATGATAGGTTGATAAAAAAGTTTGGGCAAGGTCAAGGCACTGTTCATCACTGAAATTTTTAATCTCGCCGTTTGCATTCCTCAAAAGGGATACCACAAACCCACCTTTAAGGGAAATAAAAATTTCCTCATCGGTCGTTTTGAACCTATAGCCCTCAATTTGGTTTTCATCACTTTTTTCGGCGGTTATACCTTCGTTTAATTTAATATAAGTTTCGGCGATTTCCCTGGCCGCTTCCTCGCTTATTTCTTCAGAGGCTAAAAGCGGATTACCGTTATCCAAAACTTCGGTAGACTGACTTTCTACGGGTGCTTTTGAGGTCTCATTCTCTGGTTTTTCCGCAATTTCTCGGCTTGCCTTAACGTAGCGCTCTCTGATTTCCTCGGTTATATCTATTTGACCTTCATTTAGCTCTAATTTTGATATTTCCTCGGCAAACAAACTTGAAACATGGCTTAACTTTTCAATTTTTTGTTTTTGCTCGAGGCTTAAACTGCCCTGCTTTGCATCCTCGGCATATTTCAAAACGTAATCTCCCGAAAGATTTAAAAAATTATCCAACCCGCTTTCAACATTTTGCAAATTCAAAAGGGCGTAATCCTGCCTTGCTCTGCGCAGTTCCTCCGAAAGATTTTGGGCTATTTCATTAAGCTCATCGTTACCCTCAGCCTTTAAAAACAGGTCTAGTAAATTGCTGACCTTGCCGATTGCCGTTGAAAAATCATTGAATATGGCCGCCGCCTCTTTGCTTGCGTCATCCTTTTCACCGTGGCTTTTAAAAATAAAAACCGACACCACCAAAACCAATGCCGTAGCAAATGAAATCAGTTTTATTAAAATGTCCTTTTTCATAAAATCCTCCTTTTTAGTGTGACAGGACTCGAACCTATTACTAATTTTTGCCGAAAAATATTGTAATATTACGGCGAAAAAAACTTGTATAATGTGAGGAAATATTATATAATGTTTTATATTCATTAACTTATGGAGATGTTTCTTTGGAAAAAATAATTTACCTTGATAACAGTTCCACAACGAGGCCCTGCAAAAGCGCTATAGAAAACATAAACCGCTGTCTTACGGATAATTGGGGCAACCCCTCCTCGCTTCATTTGATGGGTTTTGCCGCCGAAACCGAAATGACAAATGCACGCATTGCCGTTTCAAAGGCACTCCGCTGCCGTGAGGATGAGGTTTTCTTTACCTCGGGCGGCACCGAGGCCAATAACATTGCCGTTTTAGGCGCGGTAAACGCGGTAAGGCGCCGTGGCAACCGAATTGTTACAACCGCCATTGAACACCCCTCGGTTTTAAATGTTTTTGAAAAACTTAAAGGCGATGGCTTTGAGGTTGTTTACCTTCACCCCGATAAAAACGGAACCATTCCCGAAGATGAAATGGCAAATGCAATTAACAAGGACACCATTCTTGTCAGCATGATGCTGGTTAACAACGAGGTTGGCTCAATTTTGCCCGTTGAAAAAATTTCAGCCCTCGTTAAAAAAGTGGGCTCCCCTGCCCTTATCCACTGCGATGCAGTTCAGGGTTTCGGTAAACTGCCCATTGATGTTAAAAAATTAGGCATTCACCTGCTGACCTTAAGCGGTCATAAAATCCACGGTCCTAAAGGTGTGGGGGTTTTATTTAAAGCAAAGGGTGTTAACATTAAAGAAACCGTTTTCGGCGGCGGCCAGGAAAAGGGACTGCGCTCTGGAACCGAAGGCACACCTGCCATTTGCGGCCTTTCAGGCGCCGTTAGCGAACTCTCGGATATAACAAAAAACCTTGCCTACATAACCGAACTTAATTTTTATGCAAGGCGCATTTTGCTGGACACGGGGCTTGTTAAAATCAACTCCCCCGAAAACGCTCTGCCCTACATTTTAAACATAAGTGTTTCAGGTTATAAATCGGAAACCCTGCTCCATTTTCTTGAATCAAAAAACATTTTCGTTTCCAGCGGCAGCGCCTGCGCAAAGGGTGTTAAAAGCTATGTGCTGAAAGAAATGGGCATAAGTGATAAAGAAATTGATTCCTCCATTAGAATCAGTTTTTGCAGGAACAACACAAAAGAAGAAATCGACATTTTGGCAAATGAACTTAAAAATGCCGCAAAAATATTGAAAAGAGCTTAAAAAATGAAAGAAATT
Organism: Acutalibacteraceae bacterium; assembly: GCA_045602605.1. Lineage (GTDB taxonomy): Bacteria > Bacillota > Clostridia > Oscillospirales > Acutalibacteraceae > SIG587. The sequence goes on along the minus strand of JAZSBX010000030.1, from coordinate 8,604 downwards.
ATACTTGTTAAAAACGGTGAACTCACCCTTAAAGGACTTAACCGTTTCACCTTTGAAGATGCCCTTGTTACCAACATTAAACGCCATTTAAAGGAGTTTGGTGATATTAAAATACAAAAGGCTCAATCCACAATGTACATTGAGCCTTTAAGCGAAGATTTTCCCTTTGAGGATGCCCTTAACCGTGTGGGAACAATTTTTGGCATTGCGGCATACTCCCGTTGTTGCGTTGTGGAAAAAGATTTTGATAAAATTCTGGAAACTGCCCCTCTCTACCTTGCCGAAACAATGAAAAACATCAAAACCTTCAAGGTTGAGGCAAAGCGTTCGGACAAACAGTTTCCCTTAAAATCCCCCGAAATTTGCCGCGAGGTTGGGGGCAAGCTTTTGCAGTCCTTCCCTCACCTGAAGGTTGATGTTCACAATCCCGATGAGGTTATAACCGTTGAAATCAGAGACTACGCCGCTTATATAAGAGCAGGTCAGCTTCACGGCGCAGGAGGACTGCCTGTGGGCACCGCGGGAAAATCCGCCATTCTGATTTCGGGTGGAATTGACAGCCCCGTTGCCGCTTGGACAATGGCAAAACGCGGTCTCTGTCTTGATGCAATTCACTTTGCAAGCCCGCCCTACACAAGCCCCCGCGCCGAAATGAAGGTGCGAACCCTCCTTTCAAAGGTTGCAAAGTATTGCGGCACGATAAAGCTTGGTATCGTTCCCTTTACCGAAATTCAGCAGGAAATCGGTGAAAAGTGCCCCGAGGAATATTTCACACTCATAATGCGCCGAATGATGATGCGAATTGCAGAGCGTCTGGCAAGAAAACAAAGTTGTTTAGCCCTTATAACGGGCGAAAGCCTTGGTCAGGTTGCAAGCCAAACCCTTCCTGCCATCGCCGTTACCGACAGCGTGTGTAATATGCCTGTTTTCCGCCCCCTAATTGGAATGGACAAGGAAGAAATCATTTCCATTTCAAGGAAAATCGACACCTTTGAAACCTCCATTTTGCCTTTCGAGGACTGTTGCACCGTGTTTACTCCTAAACACCCAAAAACGCGCCCTACCGAGGAGCAGTGTGCCGCCGCCGAAAGCGCCCTTGATATTGAGTCACTCGTTCAAAAGGCTGTAAATGAAACACAGTTTTCATATATTAACTAACTTCAGGAGTTCTACCTTATGAATGCAGAAATTATTTGCGTAGGCACGGAATTGTTGCTTGGCAATATTGCAAACACAAACGCTGTTTACATTTCAAATAAACTCTCCGAGCTTGGCATTGATGTGTTTTATCAAACGGCTGTTGGGGACAATCCCTTACGCCTTAAAAAAACCTTTTTGAATGCCTTTGAGCGAAGTGACATTATAATCGTAACGGGCGGTCTTGGTCCCACAAGTGATGATATAACCAAAGAAACCGTTGCCAAAGCGTTAAGGCTTGACCTTGTTATGGATGAAGCCAGCAAAAATCATATTGATGATTATTTTGCCTCTACGGGCCGCATTCCAACCGAATCAAACTACAAGCAGGCTTTGGCTCCCAAGGGCAGCGCCATAATTAAAAATCCCGTTGGCACAGCGCCGGGCTACTGCATTGAAAAAAACGGAAAGCGCGTTTTTCTGCTTCCCGGCCCACCAAAGGAACTTACGGCAATGTTTGAAAGCGCCGTGTTCCCCTACCTTCACGGAATTTCCGATTCAGCTCTTGTTTCCCACTATATTCACATTTTTGGAATTGGCGAATCCAAAATTGAGGAAATGCTTGGCGACCTTGTCAGCAGCAGTAACCCAACCGTTGCCACCTATGCCTGCGCAGGGGAATGTATGATTCGCGTGACTGCAAAGGCAACCGATGACACACAAAGCCAAGCCCTTTGCAAGCCCGTTATTAAAAAAATAAAGGAAATTTTTGCCCAAAATATTTACGCCGTTGACACAAAAGGTCTTGATATCGCCACCGTTAATGCTCTAAACGATAAAGGACTTACCGTTGCCACGGCCGAATCCTGCACGGGCGGAATGGTGGCCGAAAAGATTACCTCCGTTTCCGGCGCATCAAACATTTTTAAAACAGGTATAATTGCATACTCAAACGAAATAAAAATAAATGAGCTTCAAATTCCCCGTGAAATCATTGAGGCTTACGGCGCCATCAGCGAACAAACTGCCGCTTACATGGCGGTTAATGTGCGCCGCCTGCACGGTGCCGACCTTGGAGTTGGTATTACAGGCGTTGCAGGTCCTAATAAGTCTGAAGGCAAAGAAGTGGGCCTGGTTTACGTTTGCCTTGCCGACAGCCAGCGCGTTTGGGTTAGAAAACTTAACTTGAGCGTGGGCTATGACCGCGAAAAAATCAGAAATTTCGCCGCTATGACAGCCCTTGACCTAGCCAGAAGATATGCCCTTTTTTCACCCGAAACTATGCCCTGCGGCACACTTCAAGGCGAAAAAATCAACATTCTTTATTCCCAGCCCCAGGGCGAAATATCCGTTTTGCCCAAGGAAACCGAAGAGCCCCCCCTACCGATTATTGATAGAAATGATTTTGCGGCAAGTCTTTCAACCTTCCTTGAACCAAGGTCCTTTGATGAAACCAAAGCCGGCGGACATCACACACACGCGGCAAAGGAAATCGGCATAATTGAGCGGATTGAACATAACGGTGTGTTTAAAGCCGTAAAGGATGTAACCGCAAAAATTATCAACGGTGTAAAAAACTTTGCATCTGGTATAAAGAAAAAACTTAAAAGCATCCCTGTTGGTGCTAAAAAAATCGTATTTAACTGCATTTTTGCAGTTTCAATTCTCACCTTTGTTATTTCGGCCGTTAACCTGCTTAGTTACTTCGTTTCCGAAAGACAGCAAAACGCGGTTATCACCGAAACACAGCAAATTTGGAACGAGACAATCGGCAATGTTGAAAACAAGAATGAACTTGATTTAAGCGCCGTTTTCGACCCTCTGCTTAAAATCAATTCCGATACGGTGGCGTGGATAAATATTCCCAACACTAAAATCAATAATCCCGTTTGCCAAACCGATGATAATGATTATTACCTGGACCATAACTTTAAAAAGGAACAAAGCCGCTACGGCACGCTTTTCTTTGACTATCGGGATATAATTTCAGCCGAGGGAAACAGTAAAAATCTGGTAATTTACGGTCATAATATGAAGGATGGCAATATGTTTGCCGACCTGCTTAAATACAAGAATTTATCCTTCTACAAGGAAAATCCCTCATTCACACTCACCACTCGTTATACGCAAAGTGAATACCGTGTGTTCTCGGTGTTTCTGATTAACTCAAAGCCCGAGGATGACAACGGTTATCTCTACAATTTTTTAAGGAACAGTTTTGATGATACCGATTCCTTTAATGAGTGGATTAACGAGGCACAAAAAAGAAGCCTTATTACCACAGCGGTTGATGTCAGCGAGGATGATGAAATTCTCACCCTTGTTACCTGCGCTTACGATTTCAGTGATGCCAGACTCGTTGTTATGGCGCGAAAAACAAGGTCCCTTGAAAGCAATGTTAACACCTATATTGCCCATATAAACACAAACCCCCTCTACCCCCAAATTTGGTATGACACAAAGGGAATAACAAATCCCTTCAAAACCCAGTCGGCGCTGACCTCAAGCGAAACCTTATCGGCAGGCTCCTCCACCGTTAATTCCAATGGGCCTACCTCCTCTGCTTCATCTGTAACAAGCAGTAATGAGTCGGGAGTAAGCAGCGCCCAATCGGGAGTTGGCAATACAAATACTTCGACAAGTGTGAGCACGGGTAGCTCATCTACCGCATCTACCGAGATCACCCCATCTCAAAGCTCATCATCTCCCGTTTCATCGGAAAGTTCCTCGGCAGTTTCTTCGGAAAGCTCGCAGGTTTCCTCAAGTGAAGCTACCTCATCATCCACCGAAAATTAAAATCACCATTCCCACTAAACTCAGGCTAGGAGGCTTTTAAGTGTTAGAAAACATTAAACTTGATATTATCTACTACGGCGCGCAAAAGGATTTTGAAATGGAATTCAACCTTTGCGGCTGTTGCAGAATGCGCCTGCTTACCACCGTAGCAGAGGATTTAAAAGACTTTTTAAACTGCCTTAAGGTTGCCGTTTCAAGAAGTCGTGTTGTTCTCTTGTGCGGCGAGCTTTATGGAGAAGCGGGTATTTTGAGCATTATTTCAAAAGCCGTTGGCCGTGATTTTGAAGAGGTTGAAAACCATCTTTACGGCATTGCGGGTAACGGCAAAACACGCCTTTTAAAGCAAAGTATTCCTCTTGTTAGCTCAAGCGGAAAACTGCTGGGCTGTGTTATTGAGCAGGGCCCCCAGGCAATTATTATGATTTCAAACGACAAGGCCGGCCGCAAGGAAATTATGCAAAACCTTGTGCATCCATACGTTAAAGAAAAAAGCAAGTTTGAAACTGCCTCTGATACGAATTTAGGTTTAGTAAACACCGAAAGCGAGCCTGATATTTTAATTTCACCCGAAGCGCAGGCTTTAGAGGTTCCCCTCGAAACCGAGGAAGAAATAGACGAAGCCCCTATTCAAGCGGACACCGAAGCGGAAAAATCAGAGCTGTCCCTCGGCGACACTAATGACAGCGCGGAAGAGCTTGAAACCGTTTCTTTGGAGGATTTTTCGGCAAAAAATGAGTCGGCAACCCTTGAGGTGGATATCACCCGTGAGGATACCGATGAAGAGTTTATAGAAAACGACAATGTTTTACCCAATAACGGTGGACTTGTTTTGCCCGAAAATTTCGATGAGGATGAAGCCGATGAAGCGGTTTTCGACTCCGACATATTTAAGAAATACAATGAAGATTACTCACTTATTAACCCTGCCAACAACCGAAATAATCATAAAAAAGGCCGAAATCGTGGCAGTTCACCCATTATTTTAATCCTTTTCTGCTTGGTTTTGTGCCTTATCGGGGTTATGGTTTATTTTCTTCTCGTAAAGCCCGCACAGGCAGGCATTGACATTGGCGAAAACTTTCATAATCTTTTTTCATTCGTTTTAAAAGGAGTTTATAGGCTATGGTAGAAACCGTTGTAGAATTTTTAAGAGAATACGTAAGCGCAGAGCTGGTTGTTTTTATCATTTCCCTTCTCCCCATTCTGGAACTTCGCGGCGGTCTTATCGCCGCGGCAATTGTTGGAATTGAATGGTATATTGCGCTGCCTATTTGTATTATCGGCAATATGCTGCCCATTCCTTTTGTTCTTTTGTTCATCAGAAAAATTTTCGAGTGGCTTAAAAAGTTTAAGTTTATGAGAAATTTTGTTGAAAAGCTTGATGAAAGGGCAAAGAAAAAGAGCGAAACCATCAATAAATTCATTATTTGGGGACTTTTCCTTTTCGTTGCAATTCCCTTGCCCGGAACGGGCGCCTGGACCGGAGCCCTTGTTGCCGATGTTCTTGACGTTCGCTTTAAAAAGGCATTTCCTGTGATTTTTGCAGGGGTAATTACAGCAGGACTAATCGTTTCCTTTGTAAGCTACGGTATCCCCTGGATTATTTCACTTTTTGCATAAAAAAATAAAGGGACTTGGAAATTTCCAAGTCCCTTATATTTTTGCTTTAATTATTTACCCGACTGGTCATCATGAACGGTGAGATTTTGCTGAATTGCCCAACGAGCAAGTTTAAGTTTTGTATGGTCGGCAACGCTTTCGGCAACAATGCTGTCCTCTTTAAGAGAAACAACCTTTAAATAATAACCGCCGATGGTAAGAATTTCATCACCGATTTGAAGATTTTCCCTCATTTTTGCTTCTTCTTTTTGCTTTTTGCGCTGAGGGCGAATCATAATGAAATACATTGCAACGAACATTAAGATAATCATACCGAAATAGAGAATTGTTCCCATTGGTCCCTCGGTCTTGCCGCCTGTTCCATTGTTTAAAAGAAATGCGTTCATTTTTTTACCTCCGATTAAATTCGATACTGTTATTATATCTAAAACAAACCGAGAATGCAAGCATTAAATCCTTTTTCCTAATATTTGTTCCTTTTCCCGCTTGTATTCGGCAAATCGGCCCTCGTCCAGCGCCTGCCTTATCTCGGTCATGAGGTTATTATAAAACCACAAATTGTGCATAACGCAAAGCCTGTGGGACAGCATTTCGTTTGCCTTTAAAAGGTGCCTGATATAAGCGCGGGAGAACTGCCTGCAGGTGGGACAGTTGCAGTTTTTATCAATGGGTGAAGAATCAAGAATGTATTTTTCATTATTAATGTTAATGATACCCTCGCTTGTGAAAAGATGACCGTGACGGGCGTTGCGGCTGGGCATAACACAGTCAAAAAGGTCGATTCCCCGTTCCACCGCATTTAAAATGTTAAGGGGTGTTCCAACACCCATAAGATAACGGATTTTATCGCTAGGCATAACGGGCACCACGTGGTCAAGAACATCGTACATAACTTCAGTGGGCTCTCCCACCGCAAGACCGCCAACGGCATAGCCATCAAGGTCAAGTTCGGCAATTTCTTTCATATGGTCAACACGCAAATCGTTATAGGTACAGCCCTGATTTATTCCGAAAAGCAGTTGCTCGGGGTTAACCGTGTCTTCAAGGCCGTTAAGCCTTGCCATTTCCGCCTTACAGCGCTTAAGCCAACGGGTTGTTCTGGCGCAGGACTGCTTGGCATAGGAATGCTCTGCAGGGTTTTCAACACACTCATCAAAGGCCATTGCAATGGTGGAGCCGAGATTTGACTGAATTCGCATACTTTCTTCAGGTCCCATAAAAATCTTTCGGCCGTCAATGTGGGAGGAAAAGGTTACGCCCTCCTCCTTAATTTTGCGAAGCTGGGCAAGAGAGAACACCTGAAAGCCGCCGCTATCGGTTAAAATGGGGCCATCCCAGGTGGTGAACTTATGCAGTCCACCCATTTTCTTTATGTTTTCATCCCCCGTTCTAACGTGGAGGTGATAGGTATTAGACAGCATAACCTGACAGTTAACCTCTTTTAAATCCTGCGCCGAAACGGCGCCCTTTATAGCGCCGCAGGTGGCAACGTTCATAAATGCGGGGGTCTGAACAATTCCGCGATTAGTTATAAACTCGCCGCGCCTTGCATTTCCCTCTTGTTTTATAAGTTTGTACATAATTTGCGTCCTTTACTGAATTAACATTGCGTCACCGAAACTGAAAAACCTGTAATTTTCATCAACCGCCGTTTTATATGCGGCCATTGTTTTTTCATAACCGTAAAACGCGCTGACAAGCATAATAAGCGTGCTTTCGGGCAGATGGAAATTGGTTATAAGACCATCAATACATTTGAAGCTGTAACCCGGGAAAATAAAAATATCGGTGGAATCGGAACACTGCTTTACCAAGCCGAATTTGGTTGCCGCGCTTTCAAGTGTTCGGCAGCTTGTGGTTCCCACACAAATTACCCTGCCGCCTGCCGCCTTGGTTTCGTTTATGGTTTTTGCGGCTTCCTCAGATATGCAGTACCACTCACTGTGCATTTTATGTTCGGTTATTTCATCCACCTTTACGGGCCTGAACGTGCCAAGTCCCACGTGCAGAGTAACGTAAGCTATTTTTATGCCCTTTTCTCTTAAATTTTCCAGCATTTCATTGGTGAAATGAAGTCCCGCAGTGGGGGCGGCGGCGGAGCCGAGTTCCTTTGAATAAACCGTTTGATAACGCTCTTTGTTTTCAAGTTTTTCCTTTATGTAATGAGGAAGCGGCATCTGTCCCACCTCATCTAAAACGCTGAAAAATTCGCCGTCACATTTAAATTCCAACACCCTGTTGCCATCAGGCAAAACTTGGGTAACGGTTGCCGAAAGCTTATTGGAAAACCTAAAGTCGGTGCCTGTTTTGGCCTTTTTACCGGGACCTGCAATGGCCTGCCAAACAAGAGAACCTTCCTGTTTTAAGAGGACAAATTCAACCACTGCGCCCGTATCCACCCTGGTGCCGAAAATTCTCGCAGGCAAAACGCGGGTGTTGTTAAGCACAAGGCAGTCCCCCGCCTTTAAAAATTCATCAAGGCAGTTAAAATTTGTGTGAACAATCTCCTCGTTGGCTCTGTTTAACACCATTAGTCTTGATGAATTTCGGGGTTCTATTGGTGTTTGTGCAATAAGATTTTCGGGTAAATCGTAATAAAAATCGCTTTTTTTCATATAATTTTACCAATAACTTTCTTGTTTTGTAGACATATTTTGATTTGACAAATTATCGCCATAGTGATATTATAATTTAGATAATATTATATTGCAAAACTTTGTCAATATCAATAGAAAGTTTTGTTTTTCTCTGGAGGTCCATAAAAATGAAAAATTACAACGTAGGTATTATTGGTGCTACCGGTATGGTAGGTCAACGCTTTGCTCTATTACTTGCAGATCACCCTTGGTTTAAGGTTACTTGCCTTGCCGCAAGTCCTAGAAGTGCCGGCAAAACATACACCGAGGCGGTTGGCAATCGTTGGGCTATGACTTCACCAATGCCTGAAAATTTAAAAGATATGATGGTTTACGATGCAGTAGCCGATATTGAAACAATCGTTTCAAAGGTTGACTTTGTATTTTGTGCCGTTGATATGAAAAAGGATGAAAT
>JAZSBX010000029.1:0-3696 GCA_045602605.1 Acutalibacteraceae bacterium | reverse complement strand
GGCGAGCAGGTTTTAAATGGTATTCAGGCCGTTGCCTGGGCAAGAATCCGTTATGCCTCCACAGCCGATGGCGCCACCGATGATTTCGGTCGCACCGACAGACAGCGCGTGGTAATGAACAAGCTTTTTGAAAAGGCGCTTTCAATGTCTGTAAAAGATTATCCGAGGCTCATTAAAACCCTTATTCCTTATGCCGAAACCTCACTTACCTATTCCGACATTTTAAAATTTGCAGGCGTATTTTTAGGAGACGTTACCTTCGAGGAAATGCGAATTGCAATGAATGAATATATCATTGACGCCGATTTCAGACCCTACGGCGAATCCTGTGTTTATTATAACTATGAATACGTTGGAAAAATGCTCCGCGCGTTTATCTACGATTCGGTAACCCCCGAAGAATATATGGAGCTTAACGGCGTTGACAAAACCCGTTGGTTTGACAGCGGCTACAGCAGTTCGGGCGGCAGCACAGGTGGCAGTTCGGGTGGCAGCACAGGCGGCAGCACAGGCGGGTCGGGGGCAACCTCCTCCGTGACCTCTTCTGCGACCTCATCAAACACCTCCTCCGTAACCTCATCTACCGTATCGGACACAACCTCATCGGACACCTCATCTGATACCTCCTCTTATACCTCATCGGACACCTCATCCGATGTGTCGGGTGTAACCTCCTCTGACGTTACCTCCGCAGACACCTCCTCTGCCGATACATCACACGATACCTCATCGGAGGAAACAAGCAGCGCTGAAAACGGCAGCGAAGAGGTATAAAACCTTATTAAAATATAAAAAGGACAGCGAACGCCCACGCCCCATAAGGCAATATTTCCTTAAAAAGTGAAATTTTTGCACAATAATGCGTTAAAAACACCCGATACGCGTCAGCGTTATCGGGTGTTTTTGCCTTTTCTTGCACTAAAAATTTTCTTTTTAAGGTGCTTCGCAGTTTCGTAAAAAAATGAAATTTCCTGTGTTGAAGCCACAAAAAGCAGAAAGGCTGTCGCCTTTCGAGGCTTTTGGCGATAACACGGGGAATTTTATTTGAGAAACAAATACTGCCTTATGGGGCGTGGGCGAACTTGCTGTCCTTTTAATTTTTGTTTGCATTAAATTAAATAAAGTCCCGACTGTGTAATGACAAACTCAAAGTCATCGGCCTTAAGGTATTTTTTAACGGGCTCTGAAAATGTGTACATTTCGGTAACCGAAAAATCCTTTAGGTTTACGCCCACAAGCTTTTTATCGGCCGCGCCCAGCACGGCAAGGCCGTTTTCGGTGGGGGTGAGCTTTATGGGGGATTTGAAGGGCGAGCTTTTGCCGCCGCCGATGCGAAGCTCCTCATGCATATTGGTAAGGTTAAACTTGATAAGGGCGTTATGCTCCTTAAAGCAGGCCCAAAGGCCGTCCTGCACGAAGGCGATGTCGCTGGGCGGTGTGTCCCTGAAGGAAAGGCGGCTCATCCAAAGCGGCAGACCGAAGGAGTCCAGCAAAACCGCATTGCCGTTAAGGTTATCAAGAACGAAAACCCTGTCCTGCGGCAAATTCAAAACTCTGGCCTCGGCAAAATTTGAGCAGTGTTGCATTATGGCTTTATAACGTGTGCCGAACTTTGCAAGGAAAAAAACGTTTTTGGTCACTCTTGACATTTTGCCCGTTTCGAAGGAAATCCTTTTAAATTCAACCTTTGCCGTTTCCTGCTCCTTTTCGGCGGTGAAAACGAAGCAAACGCCGTTTTCCATAACCACAATGTCGTGAACGTCACCTTCAAAAATCTGGCGCATTGATGATTTCCTCCTTTCCTCAAAATGTCACAAATGACATTTTACAACATAATCCATTTACAGTCAACCTTATTTTTACAGCTCATCAAAATCGGCGGCGCCGTGCTTGCACCAGGGGCAAACGAAATCCTCGGGCAGGGCTTCACCCTCGTAAACATAGCCGCAAATTTTGCAAACGAAACTCTTTTTTTCTTTCCTTTGGGGCTTGGGCTTCACATTTTTGTGATAGTAAGCGTAGGTCATAGGTTCCGTATCGCTTAAAACACGGGCATCGGTTAATTGGCACACAAAAAGAACGTGGGTGCCAAGGTCCAAAGTGCTTTCGACTTTAAGTGAAATAACCGCGCAAACAAACTCCTTCAAAACGGCAAGACCGTTTTCGGCGGTGTCAAAATCGAAGCCATCAAACTTGTCGGTGTCCTTACCGCTTTTAAAGCCAAAGCGCTCAAAAACCGAAAAGGGCGCCGCCTCGCTTAAAACGTTAACGTTCATAATACCCGTTTTAAGGGCGGTTTCGCAGGTTAAGTTTTCTTTGTTTACAGTAACCCCAATGCGGTTAGGCGTGTCGGTAAGCTGCGTAACGGTGTTAACGATACAGCCGTTGTGTTTCTGGTCCTTTGTAGTCAGCACAAAAAGACCGTAGTGAATTTTAAAAAGAGTTGTTAAATCCATAGTTTTCATTCCTTTATTTATTACTGTAATAAGAAAGGGCCTGTTCCATTAAAGCCTTGGTAACACCAAAGTGGTCGGCAAGGTTTTCGGTGTCGCAAACGCCGTTTGCCATTGCCTTTTTAAGGTCGGCAATGGGGACAAGCGTTTTAATTGCCCAGGCCTTGGCCTTGTTTTCGGCCTTTCTCCGCGAGGAAAGAGGGGAATGCAGGTTATAAAAGGCAGCCGACATACAGTGGCCAAGCTCATGAGCAAGGTAAACCCGTTCCTCCGAGCCTCGCACCGCGTTGTCAAGGGCAACGAAGTCCCGACCGTTCACATTAACACAGGCCGATTTACAAAGGGGCAGGGGGAAGAAATCCACGGTTACGCCGTTTTCCCTTGCCAGCGTGTAAAGGGCGTTAGTTTCCATTTTCTCTCTCCTTAACATATTGAGCGTAGCGCTTGACCTCGTTCCACATTTCATCGGTAACCTCTGCCTCGCCGCCGAAAAGCGCCGCCTTGAGCATTCGCGTTTCGCTTTCGCCATCCTCGCCCATAAGATAATTTATACTGACACTGAAATAATTTGCAATTTTCGAAAGATTAACCGCCGAAAGACTTTTTAAGCGGCCCATCTTTAAATCCGATAAATTGGCGCGGGCAATGCCGCATTCTCTGCACAAGGTTGTGACCGAAACCGAGTTCTTTCGACACAAATCATCAATGCGCTCATAAAGTTCCATTTGTATTTTACCCCTCTTTTTGTGCAATGTCACAAAATTACGGAATTTCGTAATTTAAACCTTGACAATCCAAAATTTTAACCTTAAAATTAAAAATGGATTTCGGAATTCCGTATTTTCATTCTATCACACACAAAACAAAAAGTCAAGGAAAAGAGAAAGAAAAAATGTTTGTTTGTAAAAATTGTTACACATCCTTTATTGCCCCCAAAACCGAAATCGAGCGCCACGGGAAAACAGAGCCGCCTTTTGAGGAATTTCACTGCTGTCCAAGGTGTGAAAGCAGGAACTTTTATGAAACGGCAGGGGGCTATTGCCGAAGCTGTGGGCGAAAAATCGCGGCGGGCAAGGAATACTGCAATGAAACCTGCCGAAAGCAGGGCGAGGCCCTTTGGGCAAAACAGCGAGCCGCCAGGGAAGCCCAAAAAAACGACCCCATGCAGGTGCTAATCCGCAAAACCGAGGATTACAACAAAAAGCACGGCACACGTTTTAGCTACGGTCAGTTCACGGCATAT
>JAZSBX010000028.1:0-4694 GCA_045602605.1 Acutalibacteraceae bacterium | reverse complement strand
TATCAATGAAGGCGCACTCCACAATGACCGCGGGGCAGATGGTATCTCTTATAAAGGCAAAATAATCCCTGCCTGCCGAATTCTTTCTTGTTTTGGCTCCTCGGGAATTTTGCCCCGCCTTTACCATTTCACTTAAAATGTTTTCGGCAAGGGTTTTTCCAACACCGCCACCGAAATGATGGTAAATCTCGGCGCCGTCACCACCGCCGGCATTGTTGTGAATGTCCAGCGCTAAATCGGGGGAAAATGCATTGCACTCACTGATTTTGTCATTAAGCTTTTCATTCTCATCACCCGTGCGACTGTACTTCACCTCAACACCGTGGCGGGTAAGCTCACGCCCCACATTAAGTGTGATTTCAAGGTTTACTTCCTTTTCCTTTATACCGCCCGCAGTGGCGCCCGAATCGGCGCCACCGTGGCCTGCTCCTAAAAATACCTTTTTCAAAATTATAAGCCTCCCTGTTTTCTGAATTCTTCAAGCACATCAATTCTCCTGTGCGCCTGCTTTGCCGATGCTTTGATTTCGGCAATTTGGGTTACAACCTCAACATATGCGTTCTCCTGCTTTTCAAGGCGGTGCTCAATGCCGTCAATGCCTTTTTTAATGTAGCCAAGTTCGGTGAGCACAACGCCCTCCTTCTCGCCCTCATCCTTATCATCACTCTTTTTATTTCTGAAAAAGGCAACGAGTCCGAAAATAGTGCCGGCAAAGCCGAACACGGCGCTTAACACCGAAAAAATTATATCCTTCATTTTCTTTCCCTGCCTTTTAAACTTCGGTTATTATGGCTTCAAGCTGAATAGAGCAAATTTTCGTTTCCCCCGTTGCGCAAATGCTTAAAGCGATTTCCCTGCAACGGGAGTTTAAGAAATAAAGCTCCTTTGTGACAATTTGCTCACCCGAAAAGGTAAGTTCCTTTTTATCCTTTAGTTCATCGGAATCATAAAGGCTTACCGAAACCATACCGCCATTCTTAATAGATAAATATGCTTTTTTAAGAAATTTATTAATTCCCATTTCATCAAAATCAAAATTTTTGGTTTTAACCTGGCACTGAATTTGCGCCTTATCAACACTCAAGGAATCGAAATCACCAACGGGAACGCAGTCCTCACTGCCCGAAAGTGTGGCGGTACCGTACCAATAACACTGTTCATCGGCGCGATAGCAAACAAGAACCGTGGCGTTGCCCAGCGAAAAGGCGTTTTCAAACCGAATCTGCTCGGGAAATTCCCATATATACCAATAAATTCCACGGGTGGTTTTCTTTTGGTCCGAGCAGGAGGCAACAAAGCGAAAACCCTTGGCGGTGTAATCCATTGCAACCGCCTTGTTTCCGATAAAAAGAATATAATAGCCATCTTTGGTGCAGGCAACAGCCTGCTTTAATTTGTCCTCGTCCATTTCCTTCAAAAAGCTTTCAATGTTAAGGGAAAGTTCGTAAATATTTCCCTTGCTGTACTGATTAGAAACCACGATTGTGCAAACGGCGCCTCGGGAATTAAGCCACACAAGGTGGTTGCCGCAGTTCATAACGGTTTTAACGCAGTCACAGCCTATTTCCTCGCTTAAGGTATCATAACTTAACCTTGACAACGTGGGAATTTTCTCCGAGCCTGCAATAACGTTTTCAAGGTTGTATTCCTGTGTGCTTTTTGAAACAATGCTATATGTCTTGCTGTCCTTAAAAGCAATAAGCAATCTTGAATGCACGCAAAGGGATGTCACCTTTTGCGCCGCCGAGCCCAAATAAATCTTGTTTTCCTGTGGGAAATAAAAGGGATTCGACTGAGCCGAAAAATAAACGCCGTTTATTTCTCCATCTAATCCTGCCAGGAAAACACGTGATGCAAATTCGCAGTGGCAGGCAGAATTTTTTAACGCCTCTAAAAAGGAAGGTTCGGTTTTGTAGGCCGTTATCTCCAAAGCGTTAAGCTTTGAAATCGGAATGGCCGCTAAATCGGAATCGCAATAAAAGGTTACTGAGCCCTCGGCTCTGTCCACCCACATTTCAATATCAGTGCCCCGAACGGTTTGAACGCTGGAAACGGTTTTGCTTGCCGCAACAGTCCACACGCTGGTTTGGTCGCCAAGTTTTAAGCGGCAGGTTATGGTCTTGTTATCAAGATTGTCAAAGGGCAGTCTGAAACAATTTGAAAAACCGTCACCCGTAAAACAGCACTTAAAGGCTCCTGTGAGCATACTCCTGGGCTCCGCAAAAACAGGCTCGGGAAGTGATAAATCATCGGCTGCGGCGCCGTAATTATTGCCCCTTCCGTTTATATAAACGGTGGGAACGTAAAGCTTTTCATCAGTCACGTTATTCCACACCGAGTGGTCACTTGACAATTCATAAAACCGCACGTGGGCGTTGTTTTCAGATGACTCGTAGTTATACATTGTCACCATTATATAAATTCCGCTACCCGAACCGCCCGGATTATAAAAAGCGCAGTTAACGTGGGGCATAGTGAAAAAATTAAAACTTGTGCGCGTAAAATCAATGCCTGCTATAGACTGTGTTGCACCCTGCCTGTCGATAAGGAAAAACTTAAGGCGCACCACGGAATCGTAAAACTCCTTTGACATTGCAAGTCGCGAAAATTCCTCGCTTGGGGCAATTTTGGAGTCGAAAATGTGAAACTCGGTGAAAAAAGCAAGCTTGCTGTAGGCATCATAAAGCTTATTGTTTTCATCAATGCTTATTGCAGGGCGGTTTTCAAGGCATCCATTTTTATACCACATATTGTTAATTTCAGAGCATTGATTTTCCTCCACCAGGGCAGGCTGCTCCCTTAAATTAACACCGCCCGAAAGACTTTTTACCCGAACCCTGCATTTTTTAGCCTGTTGTTTTGTTGGGTAAATCATACGCCGTTCCTCCTTTATGCCATAACACCGGGGAAGGTCTCTTTGCGGCTGGTTATTTCAGACTTCACCTGCGCGCGCTTAACGTTATAAACCTCGGCCATCCAGCCTTGGCGCACCGTGTCAAGTCTTATTTCGGCCAGCAGCATTGCAACACCGAAGGCTGTGATAAAAGCGTTTGTGCCGGAAACCTTAATCTCGGTTTCAAGATTTTCCACAGCCTCGAAGATTCCCAAATCACATAAAATATTATTAAGGCAGTTAAGGGCTGTTTGCCTTGCCTCTTCGGTTTGGGTGGCCTCATAATTAAGCAGACTGCAGGCCTGCTTATAAATATCATTTCCTGTCATTTTCCTTCTCCTTTAAAGCGTAAATAAGTTCCTGCTTGTCACCGAGCACATTGTCAGGCAGGTTGTTAACATAGGTCCCTGCATCAATTTCGCCGCGGTCATAAAGTTTGTTTAAAACCTCAACCAGCCTTTCGCCATCGGTTAAATCCACCGTTTCAATCTTTGCATAAAGCTTCAGATTTTTATACCTGGCCGAATCAAATGGCAGGTACCACACTCCGTTTTCATCAGCAATTTCAAGTTCGCGGTTTTTATATTGCGTCATCCAGAAATCTGCCCAGATAAGCGCAACCTCCTCAAGAAAGGCGTGATACCTTTTTCGCATTGCCGCAAGGGGCAGCATTGCCGCCGTGTTAAGGCGCTGAATTGCGGTGGCGTTGTTGGCCTCCATTTCACCAAGGGCGGCCTCGTTGGCACCGCTTTGGTTAAGTGTGTTTTTAATGAGGGAATCCACCGTGCCCTGGAACTTATCGGCAAAATCAGGGGGACTGATATATTTAACCGCATTTGACACATCCTCATTACTGCCGTAAATTTTAATTATCTGTCCCGGGTCGTTGGTAATCTCCCCCGTTACGGTATCTCCGTTAACCAGCATAATGGGCATTCCGCTGCTCATTCCCGACCACACGTTTGCGGTAATCATTCGGTTTAAGGCAATTTGGTTGGGGATTAGATAGGTAATTTCGCTTTCCCCGTAAGGGCACTCCCCTCTTTTATCCCAAGAAAATTTTGCAAGGGGGTAACGGTGAAGTCTTGTGTCCCATGTGGTTCTGATAACTCCGCCCTTACACACCTGAACGGCAAAAATATGGGTTTCGCCATCCACATTTTCCTTAAAAAGCCTTGTTAAAACAAGAATTTTACCATTAACCGCGCAGTTTTCAATTCGGGCAAGCGCAGTAGCCGAAGCGCCAAATCGCCTTGCCCGCACCACAACCTCCTGGGCGTTCATATGAGAAGCAATAATAACGTAGGGTTGGTCGTAAATGCTTTCACAATAGGGGTCGCCAAAGCACACGTTTTCAATTTTTAAGGCCTGGCAGGCAATTTCGCCCTTAATTCTGTTTCCGGTATTTTTGGCGTAAAGGCCTGTGTCAACATCGGTATCCCAATAGGTGTAAAGAATCCCCGTGCCGCTTATAAAAGCGTTTCTGAGCACCTGTTCCAAAAGCGCCGATAAGCCCACCCTGCCTGCAACCGTGTTGGCGTACTGCGACATTGCCCACAGCATAAGGGGGTTTTCATTCTCATTGTTGAGGGTGTCAATGCCCTTTATTTCTCCAAGGGAAAACTGTTTTTTAATTTCCCCAAGCCTTCGTTTTTGCTGAGCTGTGGAAAAAACGCCTGCCGCCGAATACTTAAGGCGGGTGTCCTCGTTAAGTAAAAACGAGATTTTATAATCTCCAATTCGCCTAATAATGTTGTGGCGCACAAGAGGTCGGTCGTTACCGCAGTTAGCCCCGTACCAC
>JAZSBX010000027.1:0-4688 GCA_045602605.1 Acutalibacteraceae bacterium | reverse complement strand
AACTCCGTTTTGAAAAGGCGGATTTTAGCTCATACTTTGTTAAAATACTCGTTAATCCGTCAGGATTAACTGCGTTTTGTGCCTTGTCTGAACAAAAATCCGCTCTTTTAAAAATCTTTGACCTCAAAGAGAGAAGATTTTTAGTGATTTTTATTCAGTAAAGGTGCAGTAAGGCTGACGCCTTACAAGAATGGATTGGGTAAAAAGCGCCGAAATAAGCCACTTTGAGGCGGGTTCGGATTATTCGCTCTACCCTAAAATTCCTTATTTATAACGGTGGGGGGAGTTTCCAGCTTTGAGGGGTCGGCAAGGTAGGATTTAAAGCGGCGGAAGGCAATTGCAAAATAGCTTCCCGAACAAATTCTTTCATCCATAACAACGCCGATGGGCATACATTTTTCGAAATAAATTTCTTTTCCCTTTCGCTTTGGAACCTCCCTTGAGTTACCCATTGCAAAGAATACGCTTGTGGTGCCGAATTCGTAGCAGTGGTGGTAAATGTGGTTGGTGCGGATGCTGGCAAGGTTGGAAATTACAAGGCTTGCGTGGAAGGGGCTTGCCTTAATAATTGCCCTTGGCAGCAGACCGTGGCGGTCCATCCACTTAAAAAGGGCAACGCCCACGGGGAGTAGCCCCGGAATGTTAAGCAGCACCTTGATTAGCTTTTCGGTGGGGTTGGCATCGGGGGTCTGGCGGTTTTCCTCAACGAAGGCGTTTATTTTGTTGTTAACGTCAAAAAGAGTGTCCTCAAACTCGAAATACATCTTTGTCATAGTGCCGTTGTCGGTCTGTCCCGATTTTAACACAACCATTCCAACGGGAAACTCGGTGCGGGCGTAAATCCGCTTGTTCATTATAAACCGGTTAAGCTCGGGGTATTCGGCCGCAGTCCTTAAATAAGCCGCAAGGATAAGGGCCATGTGGGAAAAGTTTTGTCCCTCTTTACGCTTTGCGTTTATGTATTTTTGCATAGGCTCTAGAGGAATGTCAATGGTAATCATATTCATTGCATCGTAACGCTTGTCCATAATAAAAGGAGCAACCGTGTACATAGGGTCGGTGTTCCGTAGTCGTTTGCCGTCAGCTCTTCTCATAAAATAACCACCTTAAAAGTTTATACATACATAATACAACAAATTTCTCCTTTTTTCAATGTTTTGTTTGGTATCTGGATTTATCAAATTTCCTATAAAAGCCTCCCTTGCCTAAAATAAGACCTCGTTGTTCCATCCTATATATCCTCCCACCGCAAGCGGTCCTTGCCCTCTTGCAGTAACCAAAGTTCATTACGGCTCTTAACGCCTATGAACTTTGACTGCGGCGCTTCGTTTTGCTCACTTCTTCTCGCACTGCGAGCGCTCGCAACCTCACCCCTTTAGGCAAGGAGGGCTTATATGTGAAAAATGATTTAATAGTAAACTTATTGACAAAAAAAGTTATTTTTAGTATCATAATATATTATATTTTAAATAATCCCCACAAGGAGAGATAAACGTGAAAAACAGCGAAAAGAGTATGGAAACGGTTGTTACCCTTGCCAAGGGCAGAGGTTTTGTTTATGCAGGCAGCGAAATTTACGGCGGCCTTGCCAACAGCTGGGACTACGGCCCCCTTGGTGTTGAGCTTAAAAACAACATTAAAAAGGCCTGGTGGAAAAAGTTCGTTCAGGAATGTCCCTATAACGTGGGTCTTGACAGCGCTATTATTATGAACCCCGAAACCTGGGTGGCATCCGGTCATTTGGGCGGCTTTTCCGACCCCCTTATGGACTGTAAGAACTGTAAAACAAGACACAGAGCCGACAAACTTATTGAGGACTACGTTGCCGAAAACGGCCTTTCGGATAACCCTGCCGCTATGAGCGATGCCGAAATGTCACAGTACATTAAAGACCACGGCATTGCCTGCCCCGACTGCGGCTCCCACGATTTCACCGATATCAGAAAATTTAACCTTATGTTCAAAACCTTCCAGGGCGTTACCGAGGACAGCACCTCAACACTTTATCTGCGCCCCGAAACTGCACAGGGTATTTTCGTAAACTTTTAAAACATTGCAAGAACCACCCGTAAAAAGGTTCCCTTCGGTGTTGCGCAAATCGGCAAATCCTTCAGAAACGAAATCACCCCTGGTAACTTTATTTTCAGAACCCGTGAATTTGAGCAAATGGAGCTTGAGTTTTTCTGCAAGCCGGGCACCGACCTTGAGTGGTTTGAGTTTTGGCGCGGTTACTGCCGCGACTGGCTATTAAACCTTGGTATGGACAAGGACAGCCTGCGCCTTCGCGACCACGATAAAGATGAGCTTTGCTTCTATTCAAAGGCTACAACCGACTTTGAGTTCTTGTTCCCCTTTGGCTGGGGTGAATTATGGGGCGTTGCCGACCGCACCGACTATGATTTAACCCAGCACGCTAACCATTCGGGCGAGGGTATGGAATATTTTGACCCCGAAACAAATGAAAAGTATGTTCCCTATGTTATCGAGCCCTCTCTAGGCGCTGACCGTGTGCTGCTGGCATTCCTTTGCAACGCTTATGATGAGGAAACCGATGAAAAGGGCGATACCCGTGTTGTGCTTCGCCTCCACCCCGCACTTGCTCCATTTAAGGCAGCAGTTCTCCCACTTTCAAAGAAATTGAACGAGGGCGCAGGCAAGGTTTACGCTGAACTTTCAAAATACTTTATGGTAGATTATGATGATGCCGGCTCCATCGGTAAGCGTTACCGCCGTGAGGATGAAATCGGCACACCATTCTGCATTACCTACGATTTCGAAAGCGAAACCGATGGCTGTGTAACCGTTCGTGACCGCGACACAATGGAGCAGGTAAGACTGCCTATTAGCCAGCTTAAAAAATACATTGAGGAAAAGCTGGAATTCTAATTATTAAAAAAATTATCCGACCGTTTTTAAAAGCGGTCGGATTTTTTATTTAAACTTTGTAAGGCCTGTGGGCGCTGAACTTATAGCATAAATACCGCTGATTTTTACGGTATCGGTATAGGTGCAGTTGATAACCTTAACATAATCGTAACTGGTATCGTTTATGTAAACGGCATATTCCGTATCGCTGATTTTCTTGTATCCAAGATAATCAGGTCCTGCTCCACCGCCAAAATTGCCTTGCATATAACTGTATGTTTTGGTTGCACTGTCATAAACGGTGACGGTCTCTCTTGTTTCATCATCGTTTATTCGTTCTTGTTGCAATAATCTCATTTCGGCGATTTTAGCATCGTCAATATTGAATAAAGATTTTGCGGTTTTTTCAAATTCAGCAGCAGAATAATAATATGTTTCACCGAAATAATTAAATTTAACATCCGCTTCTTTTGTTTTATACCGTGTTTCCATAAATACGGTCTCTGCCGTTAAAACCGGATTTTCATCATATCGTGTGTTAGAGTAATTTAAACTCCTCCAACTGATTATAAAATTAGCATTTTGATATGCTGTTCCAAAATCCATCTTTGCAGAACAGTCATCACATTTATTGTCTTTGTTTTTATCTGCACAGGCAACTTTTTTGTCAAACTTCTCTTTACAAAGTGTGCACTCTCCGGAATGGCTCCAGGTGTTTGGAATATTATCAAAGGTATATTTTATCTTGTGATTGCACTTTGTTTCACTAGGTGTGGAGGCACTCGGTGTGCTTGATGTTGCGGGTTTACTGCTTTCGGTAGGCTCGCTTGAACTATTAGTGGGTATTGAAGATTCAGAACTGCTATTCGTTACCGTGCTTTCGGTGGGCTCGCTCTCGACTGTTGCTTCGCTGCTGGTTTCTATTATAGTTGTATCACTACTTGTATCGGTATCACTTGCGGTATTATCTTTGTTACAGGCACCAAGTGAAATCACCATAACAACCGCGAACAGTAACACAAATATTCGTTTCATAATTTTTGACCTTCCTTTTCTAAAAAAGATATGAGGAAAAATCCTACTTTACTTTTTATTATATATAAGATTTTAAAATTTGCAAGGATAATAACCGCTTTTTGTGTTTTGTTTCCCTTTCTTCCATTCTGTCTGCACCACTCAATAAATATTCGCAAATCTATCGTAAAAACCACCCGCAAATAAAACAAGGAGTATATATTGTCCTTTTGTAGGGGAGGGGTCGCCCCTCCCGCAACGATAATTCAAAACATAAAAAACGCCACCGAACTTCGGTGGCGTTTAATTTTTATTTGCTTTCGGGTTTCATGGTGGGGAATAAAATTACTTCCCTAATGGTGTCGGAATTTGTCAGCAGCATAACCGTTCTGTCAACACCGATTCCCATACCGCCTGTGGGGGGCATACCGTACTGTAAAGCGGTTAAGAAATCCTCATCCAGCATTTCTGCCTCATCATCGCCACGGTCGCGGAGTTCAAGCTGCTTTTCAAAGCGCTCACGCTGAACATCGGGGTCGTTAAGCTCACTGTAAGCATTTGCAAGCTCGCTGTGGCAAACAAAAAGCTCAAAACGCTCAGTAAGACGTGGATCCTCAGGAGATGCTTTTGTAAGTGGAGAAACCTCTACAGGATACATTGTAATAAACGTAGGCTGAATAAGTTTTTCCTCAACCTTTTGGTCAAAGCAAGCATAAAGTGCGTTGCCCCAAGTCTTATCAGCAGTTTCTGCAAGTTCAACACCAATGCTTTCAGCGGCTTTTACTGCCTCGGCATCATCGGTAATAGCA
>JAZSBX010000026.1:0-2322 GCA_045602605.1 Acutalibacteraceae bacterium | reverse complement strand
CCGAGTCCGTAGCGCATAGTGATAATAAGCTTTTCTCGGTTGTCAAGGGTTTTCTTTATGACGTCCCGCAGTTGTTCAAGGCGCATTTTAAGGTCAATTTCATCACCTATGTCGCTGTCATCTGCAATGATATCAATAAGTGTCAGGCAGTTGCCGTCCTTGTCGGTGTCAATAGGGTCGGAAATCAGCACGTTGTGGGAACACTTTTTAAGGTTTCTGAAATGCATTAAAATTTCATTTTCAATGCACCTTGCGGCATAGGTGGAAAGGCGGCTGCTTTTTTTTGGCTTGAAGGTTGAAACGGCCTTAATGAGCCCTATTGTGCCTATGGAAATAAGGTCCTCCTGGTCGGAAGTTTCGGTGTAATATTTTTTTACAATGTGGGCAACAAGCCTTAAATTGTGTTCAATTAGCTTGTTGCGCGCGTTTTTATCCCCCTTAATGCTTTGCTCTAAAAGGGCGGCCTCCTTTTCCTTTGAAAGGGGCGGCGGAAAGGAGCCGGGGGAGGTGACGTGAAGCGCTAAATAAATAAGGGAAGAAGCAATTTCCAAAAGGTAAGAGAAAAACATAAACAAAACCCTCCTGAATTATATATATGAAGGGCGCAAAAGGTTTTTGATTAAAACTACAAATTCGGCTGGTGTTTTAATTGATGTTATTTAAACCGTGGTTTGTTTTGTCGTAAAAAGGCATATATTGTGCGCAAAAAAAGCCAATTCACAAAATGTGGATTGACTTTTTCTTGTTTTAGCGTTTCTATGGAAAATAGGCAAAAAAACCATTGTTTTTTTACACAAATTGTTCAATTTGTATTGACAAAATGCGGTGAAACTGTTAAACTAAAATAGTAAAATTATACAAATATTGGGTTAGTGCGCCCTAAACACAAAATCTAAAACCGAGTAAAAAAGCGGCATTTGTAAAACAATGTCGTTTTTGGCGTTCCTTTTTAAATAATATATTTTATCACAAAAATATATTATATATAAATCATAAAAAATGCAAAGGTGAAACAGATGAAGTTCTTCAAAACGAAAAAACAACCCATCATGCGAGCTCTCTGCGTAGTTCTGGCAGTCCTGCTGTTGCTTCCTGTGGTCTTCGGGTCACAGGCCGTTCGTGCTGAAACGGCTGATGCGGCGACAACAACCACCACTGCGGATTATGAGAACAAGTACAGCGTTTATTTTAAGGCTAACGCCGATAAGGGCGCGCCCGATACCACCATTAAAATCAACGCTGCGCAAAATTTCACTGCAAAGGACGGCGAGGTTGTTGTTGGTGACTTCGGAGAAAAGACCAACGTTCTTCTCTGGAAATCTGACAACGGCGAGGTAACCTGGACCTTTAACGTGGCAGAGGCGGGCAACTATCATTTGAGAATTAACTACTATTCTCTTAATGAAAACGCCAAAAACATTCAAATCGGTATGAAGCTGGACGGTGCTGACCCCTTCTTTGAGGCACAGCAGCTGGCCCTTCTTAAGCATTTTGAAAGCGCCGATGAAATTGTGCAGGACGAAAGAGGAAACGATATTCGCCCGAAACAGGTCACCCTTAGCGATTGGATGACCTCATCCTTGCGCGATTTTTCAGGCACCTTTGCCGACCCCTACAGCTTCTATCTTTCAGCAGGAACTCACACAATCACCTTTATTGGCTCACTTTCACAGTGGGCGATTGAGTATCTCGAATTCTACAATGCCGCCGAGATACCCTCTTATTCTGAATATTCTGCAGGCAAAACTGTTTCAAACCTTGAATATAAAGAGGTTTACGAGGGTGAGACCCCCTTGTACACCTCCTCCGCAACCATTTACCCCATGTACGACAGAACAAGCCCCGACACTTCACCTTCACACCCCGTTAAGATGCGTTACAACATTATCGGCGGTTCAAACTACTCCTCATCGGGTCAGTACATTGTCTGGGAGGTTGAGGCCCCCGAGGAGGGTTATTACTATTTAGGCGCGCGAATTCGCCAAAACATTCAGACAGGTATGATTTCATACCGCAGACTCTACATTAACGGTCAGGTTCCCTTTAAGGAGGCCGAAAGCATTAAGTTCCATTTTGACAACAAGTGGAAGGATTACGTTTTCGGTGGCGAGGAAACACCCTGGCTCATTCACCTTAATAAGGGTACAAACCAGATTAAGCTTGAGGTTGTAACCGGTGAGATGTCTCAAATCGTTTTTGATTTGCAGGAACTCATCACCGAGGTAAACGCCTTCTATCGTGAAATCATTATGATTACAAGCGCCTCCCCCGATACATACCGCGATTATCACCTTGAAGATGAGCTTAATGACTATTATAACC
>JAZSBX010000025.1:0-3886 GCA_045602605.1 Acutalibacteraceae bacterium | reverse complement strand
AAAAATAAGGAGGAATTTCCTCCTTATTTTTTATTATAAAATTCAAAGATATTTTTTGCTACGGTTTCATTTATTTTTGGAACAGCGCGCAACTCATCAAAGGTGGCAGTTTTAATTTTATTTATTGATTTAAAATGGGTTAAAAGCTGTTTTGCCCTTCCCTCCCCTACACCCTCAATTTTGAGAAGCTCGCTATCCAGCATTGCTTTTTTCATTGTATTTCGGTTATAGGAAATGGCAAAACGGTGCACCTCATCCTGAATTGCAGTAATAAGAGAATAAACCTTTCGGGTGGGTTTAATTGCAATATCGCCGCCGTTTGTCGCAATAGCGCGGGTGCGGTGCTTGCTGTCCTTAACCATACCAAAAACAGGCACGTTTAAGTTATGGGCTTTTAAAATGGGCAAAACCGCGTTAATCTGACCCTCGGCGCCATCAAGCAAAATTAGGTCGGGCATAGTAGAAAAAGCGGTATCATCGCCTTTTTTTAGCTCTGTAAGGCGCCTGTCAATAACCTCGGCCATTGAACGATAATCATCCTGTCCCAAAAAGGTTTTAATTTTAAATCTTCTGTAATAATCCTTTTTTGGTCGGCCGTTAACAAACACAACCATTGCGGCAACATTGTTTGAGCCTGAAAAGTTAGAAATATCATAAGCTTCAATATGTTTTGGCGCAGGAATGGACAGTAGTTCACCAAGCTCGCTGAGCGCCGAGGTTTCGCGACCGTCACGCTCAATTAAATTTGAAAGATTTTGCGCGGCATTTGTGCGACACATTCCCACAAGTTTTAATTGCTCTCCGATTTTGGGCTTTATAATCGAAACCTTTTTACCGCACTTTTCACCGAGCCAACGCTCCAGAATTTCGAAATCGGCAACCTCGAAATCCACCACGATTCTTGGCGTTAAACTACGGCCGTTATTATAAAATTGGCGAATAAACTCATAGTATAATCCGCTTTTATCAATACCGTCATAATCGAAAATAAAATGTTCCTCATCAAAAATGTGACCGTTTTTAAACCTTAAAACCTGAACACAAATTTTACCGTCAGCCGAGGCCGATGCAATAACATCTTGATTTAGGTGGGTTGAGGTAATAACCTTTTGTCGCTGGCCGATTTTTTCAATAGCAGTAATCTTATCCCGAAGCCTTGCAGCATATTCGAAATCAAGATTTTCGGCCGCCTCGTTCATTTTCTTGCGCATTATCTTGATTTCATCATCAAATGCGCCGCCATTTTTAATAAATTTAATTGCCTGGTTTGTATTATTTAAATAATTTGCAAGACTGATATTACCTTTGCAGGGAGCGTCACAAAGCCCAATGTGATAATTAAGGCAGGGTTTGGAAGCCTTGTCAAAGGAACGGCTGCAGGTGGGCAGCTTGAAAATCTTTTGAGCCGCCTCAACAGTCTCGCGAACAATACTTCCCGAATTATAAGGTCCTATATATTCGCCATCTGAAGTAACCTGTTTTACGGCAATGATTTTTTTCCACTTTTCATCGGTGATTTTAATGTAATGATAGCCCTTATCATCTTTTAAAAGTATGTTATATTTAGGTTGATTTTGTTTAATTAAGGAATTTTCCAGCAAAAATGCTTCAAATTCGCTGTCACAAAGAATAAAATCGAAATTCTCAACGTTTTGAACCATTTTGCGCACCTTTTCGCTATGGTTCAAATCACTACCGAAATACTGTGTAACGCGATTTTTTAAAGATTTTGCCTTGCCTATATAAATGATTTCATTTTTATTGTTTTTCATTATATAAACACCGGGAGTTGTGGGCAGAGTGTTAGCTTTATCTTTTAAAATTCTTGCTTTTTCATTCACACTTTTTACCCTCCGTGTTTTTTATTATATTTTACATTTTTATTATGTCTTTTTCAAGGGTTGATTTTTCCATGGAAAAGTTATAAAATTTAATTATAAAGTTTTTAGGTGGTGTTTTAGTGCGCAGGTTTTTAGTTTTAACCGTTTTAATTGCCGCAGTTCTTTGCGGCTGTGGGTCACAAACCGAAAATGCAAGCAGTCAAAACACCGTAAGCGTAATTCTGCCTGATGCCGAGACTGCCACAACCGTTAACGGCTATCTCAACAGCGATAGTGTAAATTCACAAAGTCAGTTTACTATTCAGTATTTTGCCAATAAAAACACCAAAAAATTTCACCTTTCTTCCTGCCGTTGGGCAAACAGCATTAAAGATGAGAACCTTTATAAATCGTATAACCGCGACCTTCTTATAAGTGATGGCTATGAGCCTTGTAAAACCTGTAACCCATAAAAAAGCACTCTTTCGAGTGCTTTTATTTTTTTATAAGCTCTACAATAACTTCAACCATTTTTTCCATTGACTGAACCGAAATGAATTCGTGAACGCTGTGGAAATTTTCGCCGCCCGTTGAAAGGTTAGGACAAGGCAGTCCCATAAATGAAAGTCTTGCGCCATCGGTACCGCCGCGAATTGCCACAATTTTAGGTGTCACCCCTACCCTGCTCATTGCATCTTTTGCATCCTGTATAATGTGTATATGAGGCAGGATTTTTTCTTTCATATTATAATAACTGTCTTTCATAAGAAGTGAAAAGGTGTTTTCACCGTGAACCGAATTTAGATAAGCCACACAGTTTTTAAGAAAATCCTTGCGGCCTTCAAACTTTTCCCTATCGTGGTCACGAATTATTAGCGTTACCTCGGTTTTGGTTTCACTACCAACAAAATCACAAACGTGGTAAAAACCTTCATATCCTTCGGTGTGGGTTGGTGTTTCGGCAGAGGGTAATAAATTTATGAACTCATTTGCAAGCAAAATTGCATTTTTCATTTTATTTTTGGCTGTTCCTGGGTGAATATTAACACCGTTAACCGTTACTTTTGTATTTGCGCCATTGAAATTTTCGTATTCAATTTCGCCAAGCTCGCCTCCATCAACGGTGTACGCCCATTTTGCGCCAAATTTCTCGGTGTTAAAATAATCCGCGCCTCGACCTATCTCTTCATCAGGCGTAAAACACACCGAAACTCTGCCGTGTGGAATTTGCGGATTTTTAATTAAGAATTCACAAGCCGAAATGATTTCGGCTACACCTGCTTTATCATCGGCCCCAAGCAGGGTTGTGCCATCGGTTACGATTAAATCCTGTCCGATATATTTTTTAAGATTTTCAAATTCACTGTTTTTTATGCTCACATTATCGCTTAAGATTATATCACCGCCGCAATATCTTATAATTTGCGGTTTAACGTTTTTTCCGCTTGCATTGGGCGAAGTGTCCATATGAGCGATAAAACCGACATTTTCGGCGTTTACGCCCTTTGTAGCAGGTAAAAAAGCATAAACATAGCCTTTATCATCAATATGAGCGTCTTGGAGACCTAATTCGGTTAGTTCACTAACCAAATATTCCCCAAGTTTTCTTTGTTTTTCGCTTGACGGAACCGTTTCGCTGTTTTCATCGGAACGGGTATCAAAGGAAACATATTTTAAAAAACGATTTACAACATCGGTCATTTTAATGCCTTCTTTCCAGTGTTATATCTTTATTTTAACACATTGGGATTATTTATCAAGAAAAAAGAGCCCAAAACCTGAACTATTGCTCAGATTTCGGGCTCATTATAGCCTTATTGAGTGCTATTCATAAGACTTTTAAATTTTTCTACGAAAAAGTTTTAACTGAATAAATTATTCAGCAATTTCAATGTCGTAGTATTTCTTAAGGGTTTCAACAGCCTTCTCTACGTTTGCAGAGTATGCAGAAGCAGAGGTGTCGAAATAACCAATGTAGGAGTTGCCTGCTGCCTTGTTAGCGTTCTTGTAGAACTCATTACCATCAGCATCGGTCATACCCATAGCAACGAAGGAGGAAGCAGGAA
>JAZSBX010000024.1:0-4265 GCA_045602605.1 Acutalibacteraceae bacterium | reverse complement strand
GTTGGCACGATTCTGGTTGAAAGCCACAAGAAAAAGCCCTTGGTTGTGGTAGGTTCCGACACGCGCACATCCTCTGATATGCTCATAAACGCTGTTTCAGCCGGCCTTTGCTCGGTTGGTACAAGTGTTGTGAATTTAGGTGTTGTTTCAACCCCTGCCGTTGCAATCATAATTAACAAATACAAGGCCGATGCAGGCATTATGATTTCGGCATCACACAACCCCAGCGAATTCAACGGTATTAAGGTGTTTAGCTCCGATGGCTTTAAACTGCCCGATATGCTTGAAGAGCGCGTTGAGGACATTGTTTTAGAGGGTGACCGCGCAACCGCCCGCCCCATTGGAGGAGATGTGGGCAAAATTTCTTATGACAGAGAAAGCATTAACGATTACATTGCGCACATTAAAAACAGCGTTTTAAATGACCTTAAGGGCTTGAAGGTTGCCATTGACTGCGCCAACGGTTCGGCAAGCGTAACTGCACGAAAACTTTTCAGCGAGCTTGGCGCCGAAATCATTGTTATGAACGACTGCCCCAACGGCACTAACATTAATGACAACTGTGGTTCAACCCACATTGAAAATCTTTCGGGTTTCGTTGTTAAAAACGGCTTTGATTGCGGTGTTGCATTTGACGGTGATGCCGACAGATGCCTTTGTGTTGATGAGAAGGGTAATATTGTTGACGGCGATATGATTATGGCCATTTGCGCCCTTGATATGAAGAAGCGCGGAAAACTGAACCACAACACCGTTGTTGGCACAATTATGACAAACCTTGGCTTCAAGAAATTCTGCGAAGCAAACGACCTTAAATTCATTGCCACCAAGGTTGGCGACCGCTATGTTCTTGAGGAAATGCTTTTAGAGGATTATTCTTTAGGCGGAGAGCAATCGGGTCACGTTATATTCCGTGAATTTGCAACCACAGGTGACGGACAGTTAACCGCCGCGCAGCTGTTATCTTTGCTTGCCAGAAGCGGCAAAAAACTTTCAGAGCTGGCCTCGGTTATGACAAGATATCCTCAAACCATTGTTAACCTTAAGGTTACAAACGAAGGAAAACGCCTTTTCTACACCGACACCGACATCAAGGCCGCTATGGACAACGCTACCAAAACTCTGGGGGATACGGGCCGCTTGGTTGTTCGCCCCTCAGGCACCGAGCCCCTCATTCGCGTTATGGTTGAGGCCCTTGATGATGACCTTGCCGTTTCGGTTGCAAACGAGGTTGCCGATGTAATTAAAAATAAAATAGGTTTAAAATAGCAAAAAAATAAGAGGCTCGCGCCTCTTATTTTTTTATTTTTTATCCTTATCATAAGGAATATATCTAACCTTGCGTTTTTTCGTTCGGTTTCGGTTTAAATAAATGCAGGAAATTACAAAGGCAATAATTGCCGCTACAATGATGCAGATAACGGTTATAAAGAAAGGTGATTTAAAAAATTTCATCACCTTATCACCGAAAACAAGAACAGAACTTGCTTCCACATCGTTTCCTGCAACAAGCTCTACCCTGCCGATAACCTGCTCGGCATAAATAACCTCTGCATATCCCAGCGCCGTTCCCTTTTTAACGGGAGCATCAACGCTTTCGTAATTCAATTTCTCAAGAACCTTCACCGTTGATAAATCGGCATCTTTCGGGAAAATGGAGTTAAGGGGCTCCTTGGCATAAAGAGAAACGAAATCGGTGTCTTTCGATAGCCTTACGGGCATTTCACACACGGGGGCTTCACAGCTCACAACCGTTGTATATTTGAAATTATTAAAAGCCCATCGGAAAAGATTTGCCGTTTCAGTGAATTCGGTACGAACACCGTTTACCTCTTTACAGCCTACCACAATGCTTAAATAGGAATAACCGTTATATTTCGCGGTACCTATAAGGCAACGACCTGCTTCATCGGTAAAGCCCGTTTTAAGACCGTTTGCATAGGCGTAATAATACGCGGTGTTGGGGTCGACAAGATAGTTGGTGGTACATAAAATACGCTCACTTGAGAACTCGGTTGCCTCAATGGTGTGTCGGGATTTGTTTGCAAGCTCGGCTATTTCGGGATATTTAAGGGCATATTTTGCAAGGAGTACAAGGTCATCAACGGTTGTGTAGGTCTGCTCATCGTGAAGGCCCACAGGGTTGCCAAAATGAGAGTTTTTCATTCCGATTTCCTGTGCCTTGGCATTGACCATATCCATATAGCCCTGAACCGTGCCGCCATAATGATAGGCAACGGCAATGGCGGTGTCACCGCCCGAAGAAATCATAAGGCAGGCAAGCGCCTGGCGTGCGGTTAACTGTTCACCAACCTTTAAATTGTTAACAGCCGCCCCCGTGCCCATAATATCATACATTGCGGCTTGTGTCATTGTGATTTTTTCACTGTCTAAATCCTGTGAATGCTCAACAATTAAAACTGCGCTGAGCAGCTTCATAAGCGATGCAGGATAAACCTTGTCGCTTGTGTTTTTAGAATAGATAACCTCGCCCGTGTCAAGGCTTACAAGAACTGCGGCTTTAGCGTTAACCTCGAAGCCCGTAATCTGGTAAGCCGAGGCGGGAACCGAAAAAAACACTCCAAAAATTATAAAAAATATTAAAATTATGGGAAAAATACATTTTCTCATAGAAATCTCTCCAAAAATGTAGTATAATGTTAACTATACTAATATCATAACATTTTTCTTTTCAAAAATAAAGCCAAAATTCAAATTTCGGGTGAATAATTTATGATTTATGTAACAGGTGATATGCACGGTGCCGTTGAACGCCTTTACGATAAGGAATGGTATAAGCTGAAAGCAGGCGATATTCTTATTGTTTGCGGCGATTTCGGCTACCTTTGGAACGGAGATAGCGAGGAACAAAAAATCATTGATTACCTTGCCACAAGAAAATTCACCGTTGCCTTTTTAGATGGCACTCACGATAACTATGACCTTATAAACAAATGCCGCACCACCTATTTTAAGGGCGGAATGGTGCACCGCATTAAAGGAAACCTGCTTCATTTAATGCGCGGTCAGATTTTTAATTTTGATGGTGTTAAAATTTTCACCTTCGGCGGCGGAGAAAGCACCGATAAGGATATGCGCGTTGAACAGGGCTATTGGTGGCGCGAGGAAATCCCCTCACCCCAGGAAATGGCCCAGGGCGCGCAGCGGCTTGATGAGGAAAACTGCGAGGTTGATTACATTTTAACCCACGAGCCCCCCTCCCTCGTTAAAAGCGCAATGCTTTTCAGAACGGGTAATGCCCAGCGCGTTAACAAACTTAACGGTTATTTTGAGGAAATCGGCAGGAACTGCACCTTTAAGCATTGGTATTTTGGCTCACTCCATGAGGACCGCGTTGTAACACCCCTTCACACCTGCGTGTTCAAAAAAATAATCCCCATTGAAGGGACTAAAAAATAAAAGTTACATTTTTGTTGTTGACAAATGTGTTATACTAATTATTGGTAATTAAAAATTATTATTGCTGAAAGGAATTCATCTTTATGCAAAACACCGACAGACTTTGTCTTGGATGTATGAATGATAACGGTGGTGAGGCTGTTTGCCCCATTTGCGGTTATGATTCTTCAAAGAAAAATCCCACAGGCACCCTTAAAGCAGGTTTATGGATTGAGGAACGTTTTTTAGTTGGTAAAGTGCTGGATGCAAACGGCGAAGGAATAAATTATATCGGCTGGGATAACTATCACAACTGCATTGTTCACATTCGTGAGTTTTTCCCATTGAAACTTGCCTCCCGCAAGAGAGATGGCAGTGTTGTTTACAACGAGGAAAACGCCTATGCCTTTAACGAAAGCCTTTTGGAGTTTATGGAATTAAACCGCAAGGTTGCATCTCTTGAGGACACCGGCGCCCTTTTACCCGTTGTTGCCGTTTTTGAACACGGCGGCACCGCCTATGCCGTAAGCAAGGCGCCTGCCTCCTCCATAACCCTTCGCGAGTTTCTGCTTAGAAACGGCGGCACCCTTTCCTTTGAGCAGGTGCGCCCCCTTTTCCTGCCCCTTTTCACAACGGTTTCAATGCTTCATTCGGCAGGCATTGTTCACGGCGGAATTTCGCCCGAAACTATTCTTGTTTGCAGAGATGGTAAACTGCGCCTTACGGGCCTTTGCGTTAAGGGTTTAAGAAAAACCGACAGTTCCCTTGAAACACAACTTTTCCACGGCTTTGCCGCGCCCGAGCAATACGGTTTGGAGGGTGTTGGCGAAATTGGTAGCGGAACCGATGTTTATGCTATTGCCGCC
>JAZSBX010000023.1:0-2082 GCA_045602605.1 Acutalibacteraceae bacterium | reverse complement strand
GGGCTGTGTTTCCAGCTTGTTTATTTCCACTCCCCTTTGGGTTATTTGGAAAAAACATTCTAAAAAATCCAAAAAAAGTAAATAATTTAATATTTAATTCATAATAATAGGTTATAATAAATGCGGAGAATTAAAATTCTCCGCATTCTTCTTTTAGTGTGACAGGAGGAGGATAACACATTGACCCTTTCAAACGTTAACAAAAGCATTGTTTTAATCACCCGTCTGCTTGACGATAAAAAACCCGTGAAGCCGATTTACACATCATCTCCCCAAAAACCGAATTTAGGATTTCGGAAAACGGCGGTTATGAAAATCGACACACCCGAAGGCTGTGGAATTGAAAGCGAAAGAATTGCCGATTTTCTCACAAAACTTAAAAACAGCCGCGACCTTAATATGCACAGCCTGCTTATAGGCCGCAACGGTAAGCTTTGCTGTGAGGCGGTTTTTAATAACCACAGCCTTTCCACCCTTAAAACAACCTTTTCGCAGTGTAAAAGCATTCTCTCCCTTGCGGTAGGAATTGCTATGGGTCAAGGTCTTTTAACCCTGGACACTAAAATTATTGACCTTTTCCCCGATGACTGTAATGCCATTGTGAGAATTAAACTTAAGGACCTGACCGTAAGGCACCTTTTAACCATGACAAGCGGCGTGCTTTTTAACGAAATTGAATGTATGACCGAAAAAAATTGGGTGCGGGGTTACCTGCGTTCAATAACCGATAACCCGCCGGGGAAAAAGTTTAACTATAATTCTCTTAATTCCTATATGCTTTCGGCCGCCATTTGCAAGGTAAGCGGCACTTCCCTTTCGGATTACATTAACAAAAACCTTTTTGCGCCCCTTGGCATAACACAGTTTTTTTGGGAAAAATGCCCCTGCGGTTTTGAAAAGGGCGGTTGGGGTCTTTACATTTCCCCTTATGATATGTTTAAAATTGCCACCCTGGTGCTTAATGACGGCGTTTTAAACGGCAGGCAACTTATTCCCGCCGAATATTTAAAGCTTGCCTGCTCAAAGCAGGTTGATACCCCTGCCGATTGCGGTGATTTCGATTATGGTTTTCATATTTGGGTGGGACCCGATGAAGAAGCATTTTTATTCAACGGTATGTTCGGTCAAAACGTGCTTTGCTTTAAGAAAAGTAAAATTGTTGTTATCAGTAACGCAGGCAACAACGAAATGTTTCAGCAAAACACCTATTATAAAACAGCCCTTGATACCTTCGGCGGTGATTTCCCCGAAAAACTTCCTGCAAATCCTTTTGCCCAGGTTAAACTGAACCGCTTAACGCGGCACATTAACGAGCCCTTTAAGCCCCAATGCCTTATTAAAAGAATTTATAAAAATTATCAAAACAAAAAGCAATATAAAGCCCTTGATGGACAGTCGTTTACAATGACCTCTGATAACAGCATCGGCCTTTTCCCCGTTATTTTACAGGCGGTGCAAAACAGTTATTCAAGCGGCCTTAAAGGAATTTCCTTTAAGGTTTTAAACGGGAAACTTAACCTTGTTTATGATGAGGCAAACTGTTCCTACACCATTCCCGTGGGCTTTAAAGAGCCGATTATTTCAAATCAGTCCTTTTTCGGTGAACCATACCTTATAAATTGTATTGGCCGTTTTTGCCTTGATGAGAATTTAAAGCAGGTTTTGGTGGTTGATATTAATTTCTTGGAAACACCCTGCACAAAAAGGCTTAAATTCCAATTTGATGATGATTTTTGCGTTCTTCATCAAAGCGAAAATCCAGGCAAACCGCTTATTGATTTAACCCTTAATTCCTTTAAATCAAGCATACCGCAAATTCCCGTTCTGGCGCCCCTTTTCGACAGGTTTGATGAGAATTTAGCGGCCTACAAAATTGAAAAACTGTTCTTTCCGAAGGTTGCGCTTAAAAGAAAATTATAAACACAAAAAACAAAGACCCATTTTAAAAGTGGGTCTTTATCCTTTTAATGTACTTAATAATTTGCTTTATGTTGAAATAAGCAATTAAGCCTCAGCAATAGCATCTACAGGGCAACCGCTTGCGCAAGAACCGCAATCGCAGCACTTGTCGGCATCGATTAC
>JAZSBX010000022.1:0-4013 GCA_045602605.1 Acutalibacteraceae bacterium | reverse complement strand
AGAAAGAGAAAGAGGTATTACAATCAACACCCGTCACGTTGAGTATCAGACAGACGCTCGTCACTATGCTCACGTTGACTGCCCCGGCCACGCTGACTACGTTAAGAACATGATCACCGGTGCAGCTCAGATGGACGGTGCAATCCTCGTTGTTGCAGCATCTGACGCTCCCCTTCAGCAGACTCGCGAGCACGTTCTTCTTGCTCGTCAGGTTGACGTTCCCGCAATCGTTGTTTACATGAACAAGACAGACCTCGTTGACGACGAAGAGCTTCTCGAACTCGTTGAGATGGAAATCCGTGAGACTCTTGATACTTATGAGTTCCCCGGCGATGATACACCTATCATCAAGGGTTCAGCTCTTAAGGCTCTCGAAGCTCCCAACGACCCCTCTGATGCAGCTTATGCTCCTATTGCTGAGCTTATGGATGCTGTTGATAGCTACATTCCCACACCTGACCGTATGGCAGACCTTCCCTTCCTTATGCCGGTTGAGGACGTATTCACCATTACTGGTCGTGGTACTGTTGCTACAGGCCGTGTAGAGCGTGGTCAGCTCCGTACTTCTGAAGAAGTAGAAATCGTTGGTATCAATCCTGAAACCAAGAAGACTGTTGTTACAGGTATCGAAATGTTCCGTAAGATTCTTGACTATGCTGAGGCTGGCGATAACATCGGTGCTCTTCTCCGTGGTATCCAGCGTACAGAGATTGAGCGTGGTCAGGTTCTCTGCAAACCCGGTTCAATCAATCCTCATACAAAGTTCAGCGGTCAGGTTTACGTTCTTAATAAGGACGAAGGCGGCCGTCATACACCTTTCTTCAACAACTATCGTCCTCAGTTCTATTTCAGATCTACTGACGTTACAGGCGTTATCTCTCTTCCTGCAGGTACAGAGATGTGCATGCCTGGCGATAACGTAGTTATGGATGTTGAGCTTATCACTCCTATCGCTATCGAAGAAGGTCTTCGTTTCGCTATTCGTGAGGGTGGCCGTACTGTTGGTTCAGGCGTTGTTACCGCTATTAACGAATAATTTATCTTGAAATTTCAGGCAACGGGGAGACCCGTTGCTTGATTTTTTATATAGATTGATATTTTTTTAACAATAAAACCTTAGAAATGGTAAAAAAACTGAAAAACTGTGTTAAAATATTAAAAAAGGCGTTGACATAGAAATTAGGGTGGGGTATAATATTCTCAAATTATTTTTTGGAGGTTATAATTATGGCAAGAGTTTATAATTTCAGTGCAGGTCCCTCAATGTTACCCGAAGAGGTTTTGAAAATTGCTGCTGAGCAAATGTTGGATTATGAGGGAACAGGCGAGTCTGTAATGGAGATGTCTCATCGCTCAAAGGAATATGATGCAATTATCAAACAGGCTGAGGCTGATTTGCGTGAAGTAATGAATATTCCCGATAACTATGAAGTTCTTTTTTTGCAGGGCGGCGCTTCAACACAGTTTGCTATGATACCCTTAAACTTTATGCCAAAGAATAAAAAAGCTGATTATGTAATTACAGGTCAGTGGGCTAATAATGCTTATAAAGAGGCCTTAAAGTACGGAAATGCCCGTGCAGTAGCCTCCTCGGCTGATAAGAACTATTCCTATATTCCTAAGGTAGAAAAGGCTGATTTTGATCCTGAGGCTGATTATGTACATATTTGCTTTAACAATACAATTTACGGCACAAAATGGCAAGAAATTCCCGAAACAGGCGATGTTCCGCTTATTGCCGATATTTCTTCTTGCATTCTTTCAGAACCGATTGATGTTTCTAAGTTTGCTATGCTTTATGCAGGCGCTCAAAAGAACGTTGCTCCCGCAGGTCTTACAATTGTTATAGTTCGTAAGGACCTTTTAGGCAATGCCATGGATATTACACCTACAATGCTTAACTATGTTACACATAGTGAGAACGAGTCTATGTTTAACACACCCCCTTGCTATGCAATTTATGTTGCAGGCTTGGTGCTTAAGTGGATTAAAAAACTTGGCGGTCTTGAAAAAATGGCTGAACTCAACAAGAAAAAAGCGGCTCTTTTATACGATTTCCTTGATAACAGCAAGCTCTTTAAGGGCACAGTTGTTAAGGAGGACCGTTCTTTGATGAATGTTCCTTTTATCACCGGAAAAGAAGAATTAGATGCTAAATTTGTAAAGGAATCAAAGGCGGCAGGATTTATCAACCTTAAGGGTCACCGTTCGGTAGGCGGAATGCGTGCATCTATTTATAACGCCATGCCTTATGAGGGCGTGGAGGCCTTGGTTGAATTTATGAAGAAATTTGAAAGCGAGAATGCCTAATTATGTACAATATTAAAACATATAATAAGATTTCGGCAGTAGGTGCAGCCGAGCTTGATGCGGCTAAATATACATTAGGAGATAATGTAGAGGCACCTGTTGGGGCTATTGTTCGTTCGGCATCCCTACACGATGAGACTTTCCCCGAAACACTTTTAGCTATTGCACGTGCGGGTGCAGGTACAAATAATATCCCTTGTGAGCGTTGCGCAGAAGACGGTATAGTTGTGTTTAACACTCCTGGTGCTAACGCTAATGCCGTTAAAGAATTAGTAATAGCAGGTCTTTTGCTGGCTTCTCGTAGAGTTATTCCCGCTATTGAGTGGGCAAAAACTCTCAAGGGCAACGGTGCCCAGGTTGGCAAAATGGTTGAAAAGGGAAAGGGCGCTTTTGTAGGCCCCGAAATCAAGGGCAAGAAGCTTGGCGTAATCGGTCTTGGTGCTATTGGTGTTATGGTTGCTAATGCTGCTAATGCACTTGGTATGAAGGTTTATGGTTACGACCCCTATATTTCAATCAAATCGGCTTGGAGCCTTACACATAACGCAATTTATGTAAGTGACCTTAAGGAAATTTATGCCGAGTGTGATTATATTACAATTCACGTTCCGCTTACTCCCGATACCAAGGGCTTTGTAAATGCCGAAACTATTTCACAAATGAAGGAGCAGGTTCGTATTTTGAACTTTGCCCGTGCTGACCTTGTTAATTCAAATGATATGCTTGCCGCATTAGAATCAGGCAAGGTAGCAGCTTATGTTACCGATTTCCCAACCGATGAAATGCTTGATGTAAACGGTGTTGTTGCAATTCCTCACCTTGGCGCATCTACACCCGAGTCTGAGGATAACTGCGCTAAAATGGCTGCTAAGGAATTGGCGGATTATATTGAAAACGGTAATATTGAAAACTCTGTTAATATGCCGGCAATTTCAATGCCGAGAAGCGGCGATAAGAGGATTTGCGTGATTCATAAAAATATTCCCAATATTTTAACCGCAATTACCTCGGAAGTGGCGGATAATAATATCAACATTGAAAACTTGCTTAATAAGTCGAGAGGCGATTTTGCATATACAATGCTTGATATCGGCCAAGGCGATTATGATGTAATTTCTGCAAAAATAAAAGCGATAGACGGAGTAATTCGCGTAAGAGTAATCTAATACGAATATCAAGGAAGCGTTCATTTTGAACGCTTCCTTTTGTATTTGTATGAATTGTAAATTTTCTTTTTTAGATTGACTTTATTGTTATAATAAGGTAAAATAAAACTGTATAAAATAAGTTAGGAAGTGTGTTAAATTATGCAACCGACCTATAAAAGAGTTTTAATCAAATTAAGCGGCGAAGCACTCGCCGGAAGTAAGGGCACAGGTATTGATTTTGATAAGGTGCTCACAGTTTGCGAAAGCATTAAGAAATGCGTAGATATGGGCGTTCAAGTGGCTTTAGTTGTTGGTGGCGGCAACTTTTGGCGCGGCCGTTCAAGCGGTCAAATGGATAGAACGAGGGCTGACCATATGGGCATGCTCGCAACAGTTATTAACGCCTTAGGCTTAGCTGACGGTCTTGAACAGGTAGGCCTTACAGCACGTGTTGAAACCGCAATCGAAATGCGTCAGATTGCTGAGCCGTATATCAGAAACCGTGCAGTAAGACATTTGGAAAAGGGTAGAGTTGTTGTTTTCGGTTGCGGTACT
>JAZSBX010000021.1:0-8613 GCA_045602605.1 Acutalibacteraceae bacterium | reverse complement strand
CTCTTGACAAACGGCAATACTGAATATATAATATATTAGTCTCGCAAGAGCATACGGCTGTATAGCTCAGTTGGCTAGAGCATGCGGTTCATACCCGCAGTGTCATTGGTTCGAATCCAATTACAGCCACCAGTCGATGCCGCGCATTATGTGCGGCATCGTTTATCCGGCCCGGTGGTCAAGAGGCCTAAGACACCGCCCTTTCACGGCGGTAACACGGGTTCGAATCCCGTCCGGGTCACCAAAAAAGAAAAACCAACCCACAAGGGTTGGTTTTTTCTTTTTTGGTTATCCAAGCCGCAGGCTTGGCATATCATCACGCTTTAGCGTGTATATCATCGCCGTAGGCGCATATCATCAGCCGAAGGCTGTATTTCCTGCGGCTTGATGATATACAAAACTTCGTTTTGATGATATACCGCAAACGAGTTGCGGATGATATACAAGGCTTCGCCTTGATATGTTTACGAAAGTATAGTATAATTTATCCAAAGGGAGT
Source organism: Acutalibacteraceae bacterium (assembly GCA_045602605.1). GTDB lineage: Bacteria > Bacillota > Clostridia > Oscillospirales > Acutalibacteraceae > SIG587. The sequence continues at coordinate 8,114 of JAZSBX010000021.1, read as the reverse complement.
GATATTGTGGCTAAAAACCATTTATTAATCTATTCTGAACAGCTTGCAACTGATATCGAACTACTTTGCCAAAATATGAAGGCACCCTCCAACACTCTTTTTCAAATCCGCAAAAGTTCAAGCAGTATTTATGCCAATATTTGTGAAGCGAATTACGGGCAGAGCAAAGCAGATATGCTTTCAAAATTTGAAATTGCCCTCAAAGAATGTAGTGAAACAGAAGGCTGGTTAAAGTTGCTATATAATACAAGCGTGATTGATGAAATGACTTACAAGAAACATAGAAATCTTTGCGCTCGCATCAGAAGAATGTTAATTACAAGTTGCAAAACGCTGAAGGAGAACTTAAAATGAGCAATGATGAATTGTGGCTTCGGGCAAATTTTTTCGGGCACCGCCCGCAGCGGTCGAAAAATCAAGCGGCGCAGAGTATCCCGTCCGAGAATATGTATTAAAAAAAGACATCTTTTTTAGATGTCTTTTTAAGATGAGCGATTATTTTATTTCCTGCTCTAAATTTTTAAAACATTCAGTATTGAAAAACTCTGTTATGGTAATGTCCAATCCATCACACAATTTCTTAATGGTGGCAATACCGGGATTTTTACTTTGGTCATAGAAAATGGATTTAACGGTTGTGTAGGGAACCCCTGATAAACTTGCTAATTTGCAAAAATTCAAGTCTTTCTCAAAACATAATTCTTCAAACCGTTTTTTGACTGCCTGCGTGATGTTCATTCTTATCACTCCTAACAAAAACATTGTACAATTTCCATGAAGAAGCAATAGACTATATATTATACTGTTTACTATATATAGTCCATCGGATTTTGTCGCATTTTGACAGTTTTAAAAAATCTCCCCAAACTTTGCCACCATATAAAATTCCTGTAAACATAAATACTATTTACAGGAGGCTTATGTTGTGGAGTTTTTTCCTTGGATTTTTAAAATATTAAATGCAAAAATGCAGGCGCCAAGGGCTTTTGGCTTTTTCCATTTGAGTTTTTTTGCGCTATCGATTATGCTGGGGATTTTGCTTTGCAGGGCAAAGGGAGAAAAAGGCGAAAAATATGTTAAAAGGGTGCTGCTTATCACCTCGCTAGCGGTAATGGTTTTGGAAATTTACAAGCAGGTCGTTTTCAGTTTTACTTATGTTGACGGTCAGGTTCGGTTCAGCTATGCCTGGAGGTTTTTCCCCTTTCAGTTTTGCTCAACGCCTATGTATGCAGGCTTTATTGCAGGCATTACGGGGAATAAAAGACTCCACCACACCCTTTGCGCATTTTTGGCAACCTATTCATTTGCGGCGGGACTTGGCGTAATGTTATTCCCAAGTGCGGTTTTCACGGATATTATAGGCATTAACATTCAGACAATGGTTTGCCACGGCTCAATGCTCACATTGGGGATTTTTCTCCTTTTCACGGGCTATGTTACGGGGGACAAAAAAACATTTTTAAGGGCGATGCCCGTTTTCCTGCTTTGCGTTTTAACAGCGGCGGTCTTAAATGAAATCGTTTTCAAAAGCGGAATACTCGGCGGTGAAACCTTTAATATGTTTTTTATAAGCCCCTATTTTAAGGCAAGCTTGCCTATTTACTCCTACATTTTAAAGCTTTTGCCTTTTCCGTTGGGTGTTATTTTATACGCTCTTTTGTTCACCCTTGGAGCATACACGGTTTTGTTCATTGCTTCGCTTTTAACCCCGTATGTCTTGAAGAAAATGAAAATTCGTGATATACTAACCATAAAATAATTTGGTTAAAGGGGGCGCAACTGTGAAAAACAAAATAACGCTTCTCACGAAGGCATTTTTCCCGCTTCTTACAGCATCGGCGTTATCGGGCTTTTTGACAGGCGCGCTGATTTTCCTTTTCAGGTGCGCAGGTACCTTTGTTGTAAGGCTTTCACAACTTTGCCACGATTTTGCCAAGGGCTCAATCTGGCAGGGCGGACTTGTTTTTGTTCTTACTGCGGTGCTTTGCCTCGGCACCTATTACATTATGAAAGCGGCGCCCTTTTCAAAGGGCGGCGGAATTCCTTTTGCCCTTGTTTTATCAAGCGTAAAGCTTAAATTTAATTGGCTTTTAACGCTGGTCGCCACGTTTTTTTCTTCACTTATAACTTTTTTTGTGGGCATTCCCCTTGGCAACGAGGGGCCAAGCGTACAACTAGGCGCGCTGACCGGCTTTGGCGCCCTTAAAGTCTTAAAAAATGAAAATCGTGAAAATGCCGAGTGCATTATTAAGGCAGGCGCAGGCGCAGGCTTTTGCGCGGCAACGGGCTCGGCCCTTGGAGGATTCGCTTTCTCCATTGAGGAAATGCACGGCAAGGTCAGACCGTTACAGCTTGCAAGCTCCTTTGTTTCGGTGATTTTTGCTTACTGCACGGCAACCCTTCTTTGCGGTGTTTTCGGCATTGATTTTAACCTTTTTCACAGCCTTTCGGTGAAAATGCTACCTTTAAAATACTATTTTATTCCCATTTTAGTGGGTGTTGTTTGCGCAGTGTTTGCAATTCTTTTTTCCAAGGCGGCCATTGCTTTAAGGCGGTTAAACAGTAAGTCCAAAACACCGCTTATAATAAGGCTTTCGGTTGTTTTTACGGCGGCATTCCTGCTTGCGCTGTTTTTTAGTGACGCCGCATTTTCGGGTCACGATTTAATTGATGCTTTGTTTTTGGCATCACCGATTTGGTATGTTATTCTTGTTTTAATTGTATTAAGAACGGCAATGATGATTACCTCCAACTCCCTCGGCATAACGGGTGGACTTTTTGTGCCCCTTTTGACCATTGGCGCCCTGTTTGGTGCGGCATGCCTTGCAGGCTTCAAGCTTGCAGGCGGCTATGCGGGGGAATACGAGGTGTATTTTATTCTGACAGCCTTTGCGGCATTTATTGCCGCCACAAACAAAATGCCGCTTACAATTACGCTTTTTACGGCCGAGATAATTTGCGGATTTGAAAACGTGTTGCCCGTTGTTTTGGCGGTGGGCATTTCCTATGTGATATTTATGCTGTCCCGCCAAAAGGATTTGACAGAAGTTGTGTGTGAAAATATAAACCCTGAAAGAAGCTAAATCTTTCAGGGTTTTAATTTAGTATGGAAGGACTCGCTATTCATCTAAATGTTCTGTTGCCATTTCAATTATAGTTTTCACGTGGTCATCGGCAAGGGAATAGAAAACTGATTTGCCTTCACGCCGACTCTTTATTAGTTTTGCCCGTTTTAAAGAGTTAAGCTGATGGGAAACTGCAGAAGCGGTCATATTAAGGGCGGCGGCCAAATCGCAGGTGCAAACCTCGGTGCTGAACAGCACAAAAAGAATTTTTATTCTGGTTGAATCACCGAAAAATTTAAAAAGCTCGGCTAAATCGAAAAGCTTTTCATCGGCAGGCAGGGTTGCTTTCGCCGTTTTTAAAAGGTCGGTGTGCAAAAGTTTTTCCTCGCAGGTGTCACACAACGTTATTTCTCTCATTATTATTCCTCCGATTTAATGTGTAGCGCCCTGAGGGCATTAAGCACGGCTAGAATCATAACGCCAACATCGGCGAAAACGGCAAACCACATTTCGGAATAGCCCAGTGTGCTTAAAATAAGGAACAGGAATTTTATAATAATTGCAAAGCAGGTGTTTTGCAATACAATGCCCATACATTTTTTTGAAATTCTTATTGCCTTTGGCAGTTTTAAAAGATTATCATCCATAAGCACCACATCAGCGGCCTCAATGGCAGCATCCGAGCCTAAAGCCCCCATTGCAACGCCAACATCCGATCGTGTTAAAACGGGGGCATCGTTAATGCCGTCACCCACAAAAGCCAGTCTTTCCTTGCCCTTGATTTCGCCCAGCATATTTTCAACCGTTTCAACCTTTTGATGGGGGAGAAGCCCGTAAACAGCCTTGTTAAAGGCCAATTTTTCGGCAACGTCCTTAGCGGCCGATTCGCGGTCGCCTGTTAGCATTGTGGTGGTTTTAATGCCAAGCCTTTGAAGTTTCAAAAGCGCTTCGGGGGCCTCTTTTTTAACGGTATCACGAATGAGAATGTGACCGAGATAGTCGCCGTTTTTAGCCACGTGGACCGTTGTGCCGAAATGGGTGCATTCCTGAAAATCAATATTCCTTTCGCGCATAAGCTTTGAGTTGCCCACAAGCACCTCCTCACCGTTTATAACACAGGAAACACCAAGGCCGCCAAGCTCACAAATTTGGCTGACTTGGGATAAATTAAGGTCGTTTTCGGCGGCTTCTTTAATACATTTTGCAATGGGGTGGTTTGAACCGCTTTCGGCAAGGGCAGCAAGGTTTAAAAGCTTGGCTTCTTCAAGTTTGGAATGGTGAACGCCCACAACCTTGAAAACACCCTTTGTCACGGTGCCTGTTTTATCAAAAACTATATGCTTTACCTTTGAAAGGGCTTCAAGGTGGTTGGCGCCCTTAATTAAAATACCCTCTTTTCCTGCACTGCCAATGCCTGCAAAAAAGCTTAAAGGAATGCTGATTACAAAGGCGCAGGGACAGCTTATAACCAGGAATGTAAGTGCTCTGTAAACAAAAGGCGCGAAATCGGGGGCGGTTTTTGTAAAGAGGGAAACAATAAGGGGGAGAATACCGCCGATAACGAGGGCCGATATGCAAACGGCAGGGGTGTAAATTCTTGAAAAACGGGAAATAAAGTTTTCGGATTTTGATTTTTTGGAGGCGGCATTTTCCACAAGGGATAAAATTTTTGAAACGGTGGAATCGGAAAAATGCGCCGTGGTTTTAATTTTAAGAACGCCGTTTAAATTAACACTGCCACCGAAAACACAGTCGTTCTCACTCACCGCCTGAGGCGCACTTTCTCCTGTTAAGGCGCGGTTGTCAACATCGGCGCTGCCCGAAAGAACAATGCCGTCAAGGGCAATTCGTTCCCCTGCGAAAACGGTTATTATGTCCCCCACGTTAACATCATTTGGAGAGATAATTTTGTATTCGCCGTTTTCCTCAACCCTTGCAAAATCGGGGCGAATGTCCATAAGGGCTGAAATGCTTTTGCGGCTTTTTCCAATGGCATAGCTTTGAAAAAGCTCGCCGATTTGGTAAAGAAGCATAACGGCAACACCCTCGTGATATTCACCGAGGGCAAAGGCGCCGATGGTGGCCACCGCCATAAGGAAATTTTCATCAAAGGGCTGAAGGTTTATTATTCCCTTAACCGATTTTATTAAAATGTCATAGCCGATGATAAAATACGACAAAACAAAGGGGATAAGTTTAAATGCTTCGCCAAGGGGCAAAAACAGCCCCAAAAAGAAAAGCACGGCGGCAATTATAATGCGAAGGAGTGTCTTTTTTTGTTTTCTTGTCATAGGTAAATCTCACAGTCACTTTCAACTTTTCTACAGGCCTTAAGCACGTTTTTCATAACGGCCTTTTCATCGGCGCCCTCACAAAATTCCACCGTCATTTTAAGTGTCATAAATGCAACGGTTACCGATTTAACACCGGGTATTTTTGCGGCGGCGGCTTCCATTTTGTTTGCGCAGTTTGGGCAATCCACCTCAATTTTGTAGGTTTTTGTCATTTTGTAAACACCTCTGTCTAATTTTGATGATTGAACAATTATTCAATCGTTTAATATATTATACCTGAAATTTTAAAAAAATCAAGAGGGCAGATGAAAATTTCATCTGCCCTCTAGTGCAATAAACGGTGTAGAAAAATTAAATTCAGCAAATCACCAAATCCAAAAATCTGAAGTAGTGGGGACCGAATTCTACCGCCTTTTTATATTCTCCAAAGCTTATAATTTGCATTTGCTCATAGGTTATCATAAGCCCTGCCACAAGGATACAAAGGCAAAAGAGAAAAACTAAAGAGATTTTAAGGCTTCTGAAAAAGCGGGTTCGTTGTTTTTTGTCTTTCATAAACTTCCTCATTTATTTTAGTGTGTTTAAAAGGCTCACTAACGCGTTTGAGCAGAGTTGGGCACCGTAAAGCGCCTCCTCAAGGGTGTTTGCATCGGTGCCGATTTCAATGAGCATGGCGCCGTTTGAAAGGTCTTGGTTATATGTTTTGTTATAAAGAGAGATGGGTCTTGCAAGACCTGGGTACATAACCTGCATTGTTTGGTGAAATCTGGTGGCAAGGGAGAAATTGTTTTTCCAGGTGCTGTAATTGTTTCCCATAACAAGCATAACCTGCGCCGCATCCTTGCCGCCGATGGAGGCAACGGGCTTTATTTTACCGCCACTGCCATCGGCAATGCTATCCCTGTGAATGTCGAGAACGATTTTCACCGTTGGGTATTCCTTTAAAACCGCGTTTATGGTCTCAAAACTTTTGTCGTAGCTGCCCGAATAAGAGGGGTAGTCGTGAATAACCTTTGAGTGAATAACCTTTATGCCTGCGGCGTTCAGCTTGCTCTCAAACACGGCGCCAATGGCCACCATATTTTTCGTTTCATCGTTTGAGTGGGAGGAATCGGTGGCGGTGTAATAATCGCGGTTATAAAGCATATAGCTTTCGGTGGTGTGGGTGTGAAGAATAAGCACCTCAATGGCATCGCCTTCAATTTTAAATGGGATTTCGGCCTTTAAAAATTCCAAAACATTTAGCGAGGTATCGGTTTTATTGTTTATTTGAACGTTGTTTAAATTGATTCCTGCGGCTGTAGGTGAGAAGAAGGTTTTTTTAATGGGGCCAAGTGCTTGCCCGTTTGAGGCGGCAGGGATTTCCGATGAAAACGAGGAGGTGTTTGTGCTTTCTTTTTCGGGCAAAGCGCTGCTTTCATCGGCTTTGTTATGATTTTCTGATGAGGTGTGGCTTTCAAGAAAGGCAGGTGGAGAAAAAAGCTCAGGCGCCTGACCGTTTAATGAGGAATATCCCGTTAAAAGACATATTATAAAACAAAAAATGCCTGCAAGGCACAAAAACAAGGTGGCGCTTTTTTCCTTCAAAATAATCACTCCCATAAATTATATGGGTAAGTTTAAATGCTTATACCAAGGCTCTCAGGGTTTCCTTGTCAAGCTGAGGCTGTAAAAAGGTGTTAAGGCTGAAGGAAAGCAGTTCTGCGGCGCGGTCAATCATTAAATCGATGCCCTTAGGGGTTACAATCATATTTTCGCTTTCTTTGAAATCAGCCTTTATGCTACCGCCCAAATCGCTTATCAGAGTGTGGGCATCAACAACGGTGGGAATGCCCACGGCAACAACGGGAACGTTAAGGGTTTTGAGACTTATTTCTTTTCGGGCATTATCAACACCCGAGCCCGGCGTTATGCCCGTGTTTGAAATTTGAACGGTACAGCCCAGTCGTGAAAGCCGCCGCGCGGCAAGAGCGTCAACCGCAATGACAAGGTCGGGCTTTACGGTTTGAACAGCGCTTGTAATCAGCTCATAAAGTTCAATTCCCGTTTGTCCCAGCACACCGGGGGACAGCACCGAAACGCTGTTTAGGTTTTCAAGCCCCAGCTCTTTTTTTAAAGAGCGACCTATGTGCCGTGTTGCGAGAATACCCTCGGCAACCTTCGGGCCCAGAGCATCGGGAGTTATTTGACTGTTGCCAATGCCCACAACGAGAACGTTTTTAAAATCGGTTCCTGCGATGCTTTTAAGTTCTTGGCTTATTATTTCGGTTGCGCTTTCAAAACTGCCTCCGTGATTTTCCAAATTGGGAATTTCCACGGTGACATAATCACCAACGGGTTTTCTCAGCGCCTTTTCACCCGCGCTGTTTAAAACCCTGATGTGGGTTATCTTGATATTGCCCTTATTTTTTTCATCAAAAAGAATACCTGTTTTTCCTCGGTTCTCAAGTTCTTTTTCCTCGAGAGCAAGGTCGGTTCTTATGCTCATAAGCTATCACCGATAGTTAGTATTTGATAAACTTTAAAAAAATATAAAAAAAGTGTTGCAAAAAAATTAATTTAGTGGTATTATACTATTACTTGAGTAAATTTTGGGAGGTGTAAGAATGCCTAATATTAAATCCGCAAAGAAGCGTGTCCTTGTAAGTGAGGCTAACAATCTTCGCAACAGAGCATACCGTTCTGCATTGCACACCGCACTTAAAAAAGCCGATGCTGCAGTTAGCTCAAATGCTGATAACGCAGGTGAGGTAGT
>JAZSBX010000020.1:0-29125 GCA_045602605.1 Acutalibacteraceae bacterium | reverse complement strand
TCAAATTGGAAAAGGCCGATGCTGCCCCAGTTAAGACCGCCGATTATCAATAAAATCAGGCAAATTCTGTCAATCATTTTTTTCACTCCTTTGTGGTAGTATTTTGTGAAAAAAATCTTTTTTTATTCATAGTTTATTTTTTTAATTTGGAGCCATACTGTTTATGAGGTGTTTTACATAAGCAAACACGAATAATCCGAACCTGCCGCGCCTGCAAACAAAAATTTTCGATAATACTTTGCCTCAAAACTTGAAATACATATATAAGCGGAAGGTCGTTTTAAAATGTATAATAAAGTGGTAATTTGCGGCGTGGACACCTCTAAACTGCCCGTTATGCGCGAAGAACAAAAGCAAAAACTGTTAAAAAGCGCAAGACAGGGCTCAAAGCAGGCGAGGGAGGAACTGATAAACGGTAATTTAAGGCTTGTTTTAAGCGTTGTTCAGCGCTTTACCGCCAGAGGCGAAAACCTTGACGACCTTTTTCAGGTGGGTTGCATTGGACTTATTAAGGCCATTGATAATTTCGATATTTCACAAAATGTGCGCTTTTCAACCTATGCCGTTCCAATGATAATCGGTGAAATCAGGCGGTATCTGCGTGATAACAATGCAATTCGTGTCAGTCGCTCAATTAAGGACACCGCTTACCGCGCAATGCAGGTTAAGGAGGAGTTTATAAACCGCCACCAAAGGGAGCCGAAGGTTAGTGAAATTGCCGAGGCAATGGGCGCCGAGATTTCCGATGTGGTTATTGCCCTTGAGAGCATTACCGAGCCCGTTTCCCTTTATGAGCCCGTGTTTTCGGGCTCGGGCGACACAATTTATGTCCTTGACCAAATAGGGGATAATAATGATGATGAAAATTGGCTTTCGGAAATTGCCTTTAAAGAGTCAATTAAGGCCTTAAGCGACCGCGAAAAGAAAATTTTGAGCCTCCGCTTTATGCAGGGCAAAACCCAAATGGAGGTATCAAGTGAAATCGGTATCTCCCAGGCGCAGGTTTCCCGCCTTGAAAAGGGAGCCATTGAAAAAATTAAAAATTAAAAACAAACCCCTCACATATATATTATTTGAGGGGGAATTATTTTGATAAGTCGCATTGCAGATTTAAAAAACAAGCAGCTTGTTTGTATGAGTGATGGCACCGTGCTGGGCTTTCTTGGCGATGTTGAATTTGATGTTACAAACGGCAAAATTACATCCTTTATAATCTATGGCAGGCTTCGCCTTTTCGGTCTCTTTGGCAGGGAAGAGGATATAAGAATTCCATTTGAGGAAATTTCCGTAATAGGCAACGAAACCATTCTCGTTTCCTGCACTTTTAAATGGCAGGAAAAGGGACTAAGTCTTTTCGGTAGAAAATTTTAATAGTTTTTTTGCTTGCTTTTTCCTTGGTTTTTGAAAGCTGATTTGTAAAGAGTAATTATTGTGGCAGTTATGTTAAGGAGAAGGGAAGTGAAAAAATGAAAGGTCTTTGCAAATTTATAAAATGTATTGCGGTGTTTTGCGCGCTGATTTGCGTGCTTGTTTTTTCCTTAAGCATTTACCTGCACTTTACGGTTGCCGAAAATTATAAGGTTTACGAGGGTGAAGCCCTTGATTTCGGCACGAAAATTCCCGTAACGGCGGTTTATGAAAACGCCGAGTTTTCGGGCCTTAACACTATCAAAAAAACGGGCAGCAGCTTTAACGTTAATTTAAAACTGTTCGGAATTTTCCCCGTTTCAAGCGTTAAGGTTGACATTGTGGATGATATGTATGTTGCTGTTTTAGGCACACCCTTCGGCATTCGTCTTTACACTGACGGCGTGTTGGTCGTTGAGGTTAGCGATGTTGACACCGAAAACGGAAACGTTTCTCCTGCCAAGGAGGCAGGCATTGAAAAGGGAGATATAATTTTAACCATTAACGGCCAAAAGGTGTTATCCAACGAGGATATCGCAAAAATAATTGAACAGTCAAACGGACAGCCTTTAACCGTTGAATTCAAACGAAATAACAGATTTTTAACCACACAGCTTACTCCCCAAAAATCTGCCGATGCCAACAAATTTAAGGCGGGAATTTGGGTGAGGGACTCCTCCGCAGGCATTGGAACCTTGACCTTTTATTCCCCGGGCTTTCAGGTGGTGGCAGGCCTCGGCCACGGTGTTTACGATTCCGACACGGGCATTTTATTGCCCGTAGCAGGCGGACAACTTGTGGGCGCCGATATTTTCAGAATTGAAAAGGGTAAGGCAGGCTCCCCTGGGGAACTTAAAGGCAGGTTCAATTCTTCCCTGATTGCCTCTTTAGAGTATAATTGCCAAATGGGTGTTTACGGCGCCGTTTCGAATGAGATGAAGGTCAGCGATTTAATCCCTGTGGCCTTAAAACAGGAAATCGTGGACGGCTCCGCCAAAATCATCTGCACGGTGGATGGAAGCGGTCCAAAGGAATATTCCTGCGAAATAAAGCGAAGACTCAGTTCGGATAATGACGGCATCCAAAACATGATAATTGAAATTACCGATGACCGATTGCTGAATTTAACCGGAGGAATTGTTCAGGGAATGTCTGGCAGCCCTATTATCCAAAACGGCAAACTTATCGGCGCCGTCACCCACGTTCTTATTGATGACCCAACAAAGGGCTATGCAATTTTTGCCGAAAATATGCTTGCCACTGCGCAAAGCGTAGGGGAGGGGTCCTCCCTCCCGCAAAATGAACAATTAAAAGAAGCATCGTAAAAGAAAGCAGAAAGGCGTTGCCTTTCTGCTTTTATATATTGACATATTCTTTTTGTATGATAAAATGAAGCATACGGGGGGATAAAAATGAAAAAAATCCTATCAATTCTTTGCGCTGTTTTAATTGTTTTTTCACTTTGCGCCTGTGGTCAGTGTGAACACCTTGAAAAGACCGAGGCCACCTGCCTTGTGGCTGAAAAATGCAAAAACTGCGGCGCTGAACTTAGTGAAGCGCTGGGACACAGTTTTTCAAACGGTCGTTGTGAGAGAACCGATTGCGAAGAAAATGACCCTGACTGGATAAATTGGTACACAGCAGGGGAAGTGACCATCACAAAAGCCGAGGCCCAGGAAATTTTGTCAATGGATTTTAAAAAGCCTAAAAACGTTATCGTTATGATTAGTGACGGAATGGGCCCTAACGATATGATACTCACCGAAAAGAATAAAAAAGGCTGTTTTGATTTCGGCCTTGTGATGAATCTTATTGAAGACACAGGTCTTTCGACCACACACTCCCTTAATGCCGATATTACCGACTCTGCGGCCTCGGCTACCGCACTTGCCACAGGTCAAAAAACCAACAACGGTTTTGTTGGAATGTCGGCTGAAGGCGAAAACATTAAAAACATTTCAGAAATTGCCAGAGAAAACGGCAAAAAGGTGGGTATTGTCACAAACGATGAGATTGTGGGCGCCACCCCTTCGGCCTTTGCCGTTCATAACGTATCAAGAGAAAACTATGCCGAACTTGCAAAAAGCTTTGCACAGTTCAAACCTGATGTTTTAATCGGACAGGACTATTCTGATTTTACCGATGTTGATTTATCAAGTTTCCTTGTTTCAAAAAGCATTACTGAAATGAATACCGTTTTAAACCGCGACCCCCTTTGTGAAAAGCCCTTTATCGGCTTCTTTTCGGAGGATATTTTAAGCGCGGCAAGCGACACGCTGGCCCTTTGCACCGAGGTTGCCCTCAACCGCCTTAAAAACGATGAAGGCTTTTTCCTTATGGTTGAGAGTGCAGGCGCCGATAAGGCGGCCCACAATAACCACATTAAAGGCAAGGTCAATTCGGTTGTAACCTTTGACCGCGCCGTGGCAACCGTGCTTAAATTTATGAAGGAAAATCCCGACACACTGCTTATCATAACCTCTGACCACGAATCGGGAGGCGTTGCAGTTCCAAAGGGTGAATTCAAGCTTACAAGTTCACTTTTCACAACCTCGGGCCACACCAGCAGGGATGTCAGAACCTTTGCGGTGGGCTATGGGGCGGAATACTTTAACGGCAAAACGGTTGACAACACCGACATTGCTAAATTCGCAATAGATGCCGTTAAAAACTAAATTTATTACACATAGGTTTCCCTGTTTTAAAAGGGAAGAAAGAGGGTGATTTAGAATGGTCGGTAAAGGCAAGAAAAACGCTTCTCACAGCGTTATGAGAAAGACCGAGCTGTCTTTAGCCATAAAGAATTATTTAAACGAAAATTACCAAAACAACCCGAGCATTGATGAAATTGCCCAGCGCTTTTTTGTTTCGGTTTCAACGGCTTGCCATTGCTTTAAGTCAGATTTCGGAATGGGCATTAAACAATATTTAATCGAAAAGAAAATGGACGAAGCAAAAAAGCTTATTGAAAGCGGCGAAAAGCCTAAAAAGGTGTGCAAAAAGTTTAACTACGAAAACTACACAACCTTTTATAGAAATTATAAAAAACATTTCGGCGTTTCGCCATCGGAGAAATAATAAAAAACACCCGATACTTTATCGGGTGTTTTTTCTTGTGTTAAAGAGAAATGTGTGTTATAATCTATTTATTATTTGAATTTTGGTGATTTTATGTTTAACGAGGTTATTAAGGGGCTTGAATCACGCAACATTACGGGATACTTTGCCGAGGATAGGGCACAGGCTCTGAAAATCGCTTTATCCATTATGGAAAAGGGCAAGACTGTAGGTTGGGGCGGCTCAATGTCGGTAAAAGAAATAGGTCTTTATGATGCGGTAAACTGTGGGGATTATGTTGCCCTTAACCGCGACAACTGTGAAACTGCCGAACAAAAGCGCGAAATGGAACTTAAAACCTTTGGCGCCGACTATTTCCTTTGCAGCAGTAATGCGGTGACAAAGGATGGAATACTTATTAATATTGACGGCAACTCAAACCGTGTTGCCGCCATTGCCTACGGGCCCAAAAAGGTAATTATGATTGTGGGGAAAAATAAAATTTGTGATGATTTAGATTCTGCCATAATTCGCGCAAGGCAAACTGCTGCGCCTAAAAACGCACAGCGTTTTCCCATTAACACCCCCTGCAAAAAAACGGGAAGCTGTGCCGGCTGCAAGGCAAAAGACACCATTTGCTGTGAGTTTTTAATCACCCGTTTTTCAAGGCACGATGACCGTATTCACGTTATTTTAGTAAACGAAGCCCTTGGATTTTAAAATAAAAATAAGAGGAGAAAAGTTATGATACCTGCACTTATTGTTTTCGCCATAACCTATGTACTTATTTTGGCTTTCCCCAAATGGCGCCCCTTTATTGCCCTTGGTTCAGGCCTTGTTTTTATTGTAAGCGGAATGCTTCCCCTTGACAAGGTTTTAGGTTCCCTCGATTTTAACGTTATTATGATGATTGCAGGCACTATGGGTCTTGTGGCGCTTTTCATTGAAAGCAAAATGCCTGCCCTCCTTGCCGATTTGGTTATGGAAAAGGTGCCCAATATTCGCTGGGCGGCCATTTGTCTTTCACTTTTTGCAGGCGTGATTTCGGCCTTTGTTGATAACGTTGCAACGGTGCTTATGGTAGCTCCCGTTGCTTTGGAAATTTGCAAAAAGTTAAAGGTTAACCCTGTTCCTTTTATTATTGCCGTTGCTGTTTCAAGTAACCTTCAGGGTGCGGCCACCCTGGTTGGCGATACCACCGCAATTATGCTTGGCTCCGCCCTTGATATGAGCTTCCTCGATTTCTTTTTCTACAAAGGAAGACCATCGATTTTTTTTGCGGTTGAGCTTGGCGCAGTGCTTTCGGCAGTTATTCTTTATTTCCTTTTCAGAAAAGAAAAGGACCCCATTCCGAGAATTTTCGAAAGAACAAAGGTCACCGATTATGTTCCCTCAATTTTGCTTTTAGGCACCATTGTTCTTCTTATCGTGGCTTCCTTTATTCCTAACACTCCCTCCACAATCAACGGCATTATTTGTTGCGTTTTGCTTGTTATCGGCCTTGTTTACAATTTTGCAAAACAAAAAAATCTTTCGGCGGTGGTTGAGCCTTTAAAACAAATTGACTTTGAAACAATAGGTCTTCTTATCGGCCTTTTCCTTATGATTGGCGGCATCAGCGAGCAGGGTGTTATTGATGCGGCCGCAGGCCTTCTTGCAAGCGTTGGTAACGGAAACGTATTCCTCCTTTACACCGTTATAGTTTGGGGCTCTGTTATAATTTCCGCATTTATTGATAACATTCCTTACGTTGCCACAATGATTCCCGTTATTGCAGGCCTTGCGGCATCTCTCGGCGTTGACCCCACCGTGCTTTATTTTGGCCTTTTATCGGGCGCAACTCTGGGCGGCAACTGCACGCCAATCGGCGCTTCGGCAAACATTACGGGCATTGGAATTCTCCGCAAAAACGGTTACGAGGTTAAAAATGCTGACTTCTTTAAAATCGGCATTCCCTTCACCATTGCCGCCATTGTTCCGGCATACATTTACATTTGGTTGCTTTACGGAATTTAAACAAAAAACGACTGTAACTCAGAAGGTTACAGTCGTGTTTTTATTGCTTATGATTTCCAAAATATGTCTTTTTATATTTGGTTGGGGACATATTAAAACGGTTTTTAAAACGCCTTATAAAATTGGGGTAATCTTCAAAGCCGCAATTATCGCATATTTGCTGCACGGTAAGCTCGGATTCGGAAAGAAGCTTTTTTGCATATTCAAACCGCAAATTGTTAATATACTCCTTAAAACCTATTTGGGTTTGCGCCTTGAAAATTTTTGAAGCATAAACAGGGGTTATGCCAACGGCCTTGGCCACGTCACCGAGAGTGATTTTTTCCCTGAAATGATTTATAATGAAAAAACACATTTTTTGGGAAAGGGTATGGTGCGCATCCTTTTTAGGGTCGGTTAAATAATCCTTAAGCTTTATAAGCAACACGCTCATTAAAGAAGAACACAACTGTGCGTTCTTTTGGCTTTTAACAATTTCAAAAAGAACCGATTCAATAAAGGGCAGGTCCTCTTTAATTTCAATGGCTTTCGGCGCATTTGTGGTGGTGTAGGGCGATAAGATATCAGGGGATATCATATTGGTGGAAAACATTATGTTTATCACGGTGGAGTCGCTGGTTTTAACACTATGCAAATCAACAGGTGTCATAAAAAACAGCGTTCCGTGGTGCAGGGGATAGGTTTGTTCGTTAATAGAACAGGTGCCCGTGCCATCTAAAACATATTCTATTTCGTAAAATTCGTGCCAGTGAACAAGGCAATCTCGTTGAAGGTGCTTTTTTGATGCCGAAACGTTGCCTATGCCGAGTTCTTTCTCTTTAGTAAGTTTTCTAACCAATTGTATCACCCAAATAACAATACCATAAATATTAAAAAAAGACAATATTTTTTTGATAAAAAGCGTAGAAAATTTAACGGAAGCAAATTATAATATAATTAGATTTTAAAAGGAGGCGATTTGCTAATGAAAAAAGACAAGCTTTATTTTGTAGGAAATGCGCATTTAGACCCTGTTTGGCAGTGGCGTTGGCAGGAGGGAAGTATGGAGGCAAAGGCCACCATTCGCTCGGCTCTTGACAGAATGAAGGAGTTTCCTGAATTTAAATTTGTTTGCTCATCTGCTTCGGTTTATAAATGGGTTGAGGAATTTGACCCCGAGATGTTTGAAGAGATTAAACAGCGTATAAATGAGGGTAGATTTATAATAGTGGGCGGTTGGTTCGTTCAGCCCGACTGCAATATGCCCTCAGGCGAAGCTTTTGCCCGTCAAAGTCTTTATTCACAGCGTTATTTTAAAGAAAACTTTGGCAAAACAGCAACGGTTGGCTATAACGTTGACAGTTTCGGTCATTGCGCAACGCTTCCTAAAATTTTAACAAAAAGCGGTATGGACAGCTACATTTTTATGCGCCCTGACCCACGGGAAAAGGCAATGGAAAGCGATGTTTTTACCTGGGTTGCCGATGACGGGTCCAAGGTCACAACATACCGAATTTTAGACCCCTATTGCGCCAATTTCGATTGCCTTGATAAACTCGAAGAGCGCGTTGAATATTTAGAAAAAGAAACAAAGGCTGAAATTTCGGCGCTGCCCATTTTTTACGGCGTTGGAAACCACGGTGGCGGTCCCACCATATTGAACATTAAGGCTTTGCAGGAATATGTTAAGGTCCACCCTGAAAAAAGCTGTGTTTATTCAACCCTTTCCGATTTCTTTGCAGAGATTGAGTCACACGATAATATACC
The DNA here is from genome assembly GCA_045602605.1 of Acutalibacteraceae bacterium. Classification (GTDB taxonomy): domain Bacteria; phylum Bacillota; class Clostridia; order Oscillospirales; family Acutalibacteraceae; genus SIG587. The sequence continues at coordinate 20,899 of JAZSBX010000020.1, read as the reverse complement.
TGAGTATAAAGGCGATTTACAGCATCACGCAAGCGGCTGCTATTCTGCCGTTAGCCAAATTAAAAATGGGGTTCGCCGCGCCGAAACAAACCTTGTTGCCGCCGAAAGCTATAATACTCTTGCGGCCAAGCTTTGCGGTAAAAAATATAAAAACCATAATTTCAAGGAAGCGTGGGACAACGTTTGCTTCTGCCATTTCCACGATAATTTTGATGGTTGCTCAATTAAAGAGGTTTATGAGGATTCCGATGATATGCTGGGCTTTGCCAAGCAAATTGCCGCGGTAGAGGAAAACAATGCGTTGCAGTCAATTTCCTGGAAAATTGACACAAGTGATAATACGCTCGGTCAACCCGTTGTTGTTTTCAACCCCCATCCCTTTAATGCCGAGCAAATCGTTCAAATTAACGGTCAGTTCAACGTGGTAAAGGACTATGAGGGTAACGTTGTGCCTTCACAGCTGGTTTATTCCACCGTTAACGAATGCTACAACCGTAAAGACACCATTTTCAGCGCAAAGGTGAAGGCTCTCGGTTATTCGATTTATTATGTAAGCGATGGCTTCACCACAAGTTGGAATGAAAGACCCGAAGAAATAAACAATGAAAATGATGCAATACGCGCCTTTTGTGATGCTCAAATATTTTCCGCCAACGCTCATGAAGGCTACGTGCTTGAAAATGAATTGCTATCTTTAACCTTTGAGCCTTACAGCGGTTATATCACCCAAATGTTTGATAAAAACAGCGGTAAGGATTTAATAACCCACCGCGCCGCGGTGCCTGTGGTTATTGATGAATATTATCACGATGCCTGGAGTCACGGCAAAAACTTCTTTACTGATGAAATGGCGCGCTTTTCCGATGCAAAGGTAACGGTGCTTGAAAAAGGTCCCGTAAGGGCCACTATAAAGGTGGAAAGCCGTTATAACGCTTCAACCTTAACACAGTATTTTTCACTTGTCAGCGGCAGTGATAAGCTTTATATTCGTTCCTATGTAGATTGGCATGAAAAACATAAAATGCTTAAAATCAAGTGGCCTATGGCGGTGGAAAATCCCAAAGCCTACTATGAAATTCCCTTTGGAATAATTGAACGCCCTGCCGATGGCGAGGAGGAGCCGGGAATTAACTGGACTGCGGTTAGGGGAACAAACGGTGGCTTTGCCCTGGTTAACAATAACACCTATAGTTCAAGCGTTAAGGATGGCGCTATTTATCACACGGTTGTTCGCAGCCCGATTTACGGTGACCACGGTGGACCGAGAACCGAGGAAAGCGATTATTCAGGTCAAGGCAGATTTGACTTCCGTTACGAAATTATGCCCTTATCCGATAATTGGTCTTCGGTTATAAAGGAAGGCAAGCTTCTTAACAAGGGCTTTACCAACATTCTTGACACCTGGCACGGCGGTACACTTAAAAACACGCCTTATTCATCACTAAACTGTGATAAGGAAAATGTGATTATAAGCGCCGTAAAGCGCAGTGAGGATAATAAAGGTTTAATTATCCGCGTTTATGAGACCGAGGGAAAAGAGGCCGAATTTACTGTAAGTGGCGATTTATTGCCTGCTAAAATTTCCGATACCATTACACCTTGGTCGGTTGAAACCTATCTCCTTAAAGATGGGGAAGAAAAGTGGCAAAAGGTACTCTTTACCGAATATGTGGAATAATTAAAAACACGGTAGAAACAATTTGTTTCTACCGTGTTTTTTATCTTAATTTTCCGCTGAAAACACAAAAATCATTTGCGCTGATTTTAATTTTTTCACCAATGTTTGCCCTTAATATTTTTTTTAGCAACAGGTTTTCGGGAAGTTCAACAGCCCTTTCCTCGTTACTGCAGTTAACTGCAACAAAAACAATGTCCTTATTTTGCCGCCTTAAATAAGACACAAAGCCGTTTTCAAAGCTTACGGGGATAAATTCTCCTTTTTTGAAAACCCTGTTCTCACGGCGGAAATTACCTAGTTTTTTATAAAACTCGGCAAGTTCATTATTTCCGTTTTCAAAGTTAAAATAACTGCGGCAAAATGGGTCGCCGAAGCCCTCGGTTCCGATTTCATCGCCGTAGTAAAGGGAGGGAACACCGGGGAGGGTGTATTGCAAAACCGCCGCCAAACGAAGTTTTGAAAGGGCGACTGCTTTTTGCTCCTCGTTTAAAAATTGTTTTGATTGCCAAGCCCTGTCCTCTTTGATTTCGCCTTTAAAACCGAGGCGGGTTAAAATTCTCGCCGTATCATGGGTGCCGATGTGGTTCATAAGGGTGTGAAGCGCGCAGGGGGGATAGTTTTCAATTATATCAAGAATGCTTGAAACAAAGGACTCGCCATCGCCGTGCAACACAAAATTAACGATTTCATTGGCAAAGGGATAATTCATAACCGAATCAAGCTGTTTGCCTCTTAAAAAGCGGCGGCGGGAGTTGTAGCTCACCTTGTTGGTGGCATCCTCCCAAACCTCGCCCAGCAAAAAGGCATCCTTCTTTTCGGCCTTTACGGCGTTTCTGACGCTGTCAAGGAAAACATCGGGAAGCTCATCGGCAACATCAAGCCTCCAGCCATCGGCTCCAAGCCTTAACCAGTGGCGGATAACACCGTTTTCGCCTGTGATAAATTCGAGAAAGTCCCCGTTTTCTTCCAGGGTTTCGGGCAGGGTGGGAACACCCCACCAGGCATCGTAATCATCGGGCCAATTTTTAAATTTGAACCAACTGAAGTAGGGCGATTTTTGGCTGTTGTATGCCCCAAGACTTTCGTATCTGTTCTTGCGGTTAAAGTAGATGCTGTCATCTCCCGTGTGGGAAAAAACGCCGTCAAGAATAACGTGAATACCCTGTTTTTTGGCATCCTTGCACAGTCTTATAAAATCCTTTTCATCACCTAAAAGGGGGTCGATTTTCATATAATCCGCCGTGTTATAGCGGTGGTTTGAATGGGCTTCAAAAATGGGGTTCAGATAAATGCAATTAACCCCAAGACCTTTAAGGTAGGGCAGTTTTTGCCTTACACCCTCAAGGTCGCCGCAGTAATAATCGTTGCCCAAAAAATCATTTGTGCTGAAATCCTGAGTAAAGGTGGGCATTTTTGTCTTGTCAGCAACCATAAAGCGGTCGGCAGGAACACCGTCTTTCGGCTTTCCCGAATTGCAAAAACGGTCGGGGAAAATCTGATAGATAATGCCGCCCTTAATCCAGTCAGGTGTTTTAAAATCGCTGTCGTAAACCGTTAACTGCCAGGAAGCACCAATGGGTTCAAGGTTAACAATTCCAACGTTATTAACCTTTGTAACGAAATAATCGCCAAAGGGACTTGTGTAGAAAAAGCGGTACCAATAAAGGCCGCCCGTAAGGGCTATTTCGGTATCGTAAAAAATATAATCCTCAAGATTTTCCTTTTTTGTCAGGGGGATTTTTTGCTCGTTTTCGCCATCCTTTGATAAAAGCAAAAAGGCCTCGTTTACCTTTGCATCCTTATGCAGAAGTAGCCGTAAAATCAAGGCTTCACCTGATTTTACGGCTGAAAATTTAGACTTATAAAGACTTTTTCTTGAATCAAAAGGATAGTATTGCATAATTATTTTAAGGGTGTGGTGTGCCAAATGTCACGGGCATAATCCTCAATGGAACGGTCGGCGGCAAAAATGCCCGACTCGGCAATGTTAACAAGTGACATTTTATTCCACTTTAGTGTGTCGGCATAGGTTTCAGAGGCAATTTTCTGCGCGGTGCAGTAATCCTTGAAATCGGCCGCGGCCATATAATGGTCAACGTTTGTTAAAATGTGGTGAATGCTCTCAAAAGACTGACCGTTAATACCCTTGCCAATGAAATCAAGCGCGGCCTTTAACTCCTCGTTGTTGTTGTAGTAATTTGAGGGATGATAGCCGTTCTTGCGAAGGCGGTTAACTTCGGGTGTGTGCATACCGAAAATGAAAATGTTATCATCCCCAACTGCGCTGTGGATTTCCACATTGGCGCCATCCTCGGTGCCGATGGTAACTGCGCCGTTCATCATAAACTTCATATTGCCCGTGCCGCTGGCCTCGGTTGAAGCCAAAGAAATTTGTTCGCTGATTTCGGCGGCAGGAATCATAAGTTCAGCCAGAGTTACCTTGTAATCCTCAAGGAAAACAATTTTAAGCTTATCGCGAACAGCAGGGTCATTTTCAATAACACGGCTTAAATTGTAAATCATGTGAATGATTTGCTTTGCAAGGAGATACCCCGGAGCCGCCTTTGCGCCGAAAATGTAGGTCTTTGGTGTGAACGGGGCGTTGGGGTTTTCCTTAATAAACAAATATTCACTGATAATGTGCAGGGCGTTAAGGTGCTGGCGCTTGTATTCGTGGAGGCGTTTAACCTGCATATCAAAAATAGAATCGGGATTTAAAACAATTCCGTTTTTATCACTGAGGTAATTTGCAAGGCGCTCCTTGTTCTGGCGCTTGATTTTTGCAAGCTTTTTAAGCACGGCCGCATCATCCTCAAACTTGCGAAGCTCAGAAAGCTTTGAGGCGTCCATAACAAAGCCATCGCCAATAAGCTCGGTGAGATAGTTTGATAAAGCGGGGTTTGCCTGACAAAGCCAACGCCTGTGGGCAATACCGTTGGTAACGTTTGTGAATTTTTCGGGGGTTAAACGGTAGTAATCGTTAAACAGCGAATCCTTTAAAATGTCGCTGTGAAGCTTTGAAACACCGTTAACGCAGTGGCAGGCGGCAACGCAAAGGTTGGCCATTCTTACAACGCCGCCCTGAATAATGTGGGTGCGCTCGGCAAGGCCCCAATCATCGGTTTCCGATAAAACCTGGGCGTAGTAACGGCGGTCAATTTCCTTAACAATTTGATAAATTCTAGGCAGTCTGTCTTTAAATAAGCCTTCGGGCCAACACTCTAAAGCCTCGCTCATAACGGTGTGGTTCGTGTAGGCTATTGTTTTGGTAACAATACTCCAGGCCTTATCCCATTCGTAGCCGCACTCATCAAGCAAAAAGCGCATAAGCTCGGGAACGCTTAAGGCAGGGTGGGTGTCGTTAACGTGAATTGCAACCTTTTCGGCAAGGTTGTCAAGGGTGCCGTAGGTGCGAAGGTGGCGGTTTAAAATATCCTGAATGGAAGCGCTTACAAGGAAATACTGCTGGCGAAGGCGCAAGGATTTACCCTCAATGTGATTATCCTCGGGGTAAAGCACCTTACTGATAGCTTCAGCCGTTGCCTTTGCCTCCATTGCGCGAACATAGTCACCCTGATTAAAGGCAGACATATTTATATCCTGACATTCAGCAGTCCAAAGGCGTAAGGCGTGGACGGTCTTGCCGTCTTTACCTGCAACCATAAGGTCGTAGGGCATTGCGCGAACGGTGGTGTAGTTTTCGTGCTTTACGCTGTGGTAGTTGCCGTCCCAGGTTTCGTTAACGTAGCCGTCAAAATGAACGTCAACGGCGCTTGCAGGGCGGGGCTCAAGCCACACGCTGCCACCGGGAAGCCAGAAATCGGGCATTTCGGTCTGCCAGCCTTCAACAAGCTTTTGGCGGAAAATGCCGAATTCATATTTAATGCAATAGCCCATTGCAGGGTAACCGCCGGTTGAAAGGCCGTCAAGGAAGCAGGCGGCAAGGCGACCGAGACCGCCGTTTCCAAGACCTGCATCGGGTTCAAGCTCATAAAGATTATCAAGCTTAACCTTGAACTTTGAAAGAGCCTTTGCCATTGTCTTTTCAAGGTCCATATTAAAAAGATTGTTTTTAAGCGAGCGACCCATCAAGAATTCCATACTAAGGTAGTAAACGGTCTTGGCCTGCTTTTCGGCGGTTTCCTTTTTAAAGGCGGCTCGCCTCTGGCGCATAATGTCAAGGAGAACCAGCACCGTGGCCTTATAAAAAAGGTCATCGGAAGCTTCATTGGGCGTTACGCCGAAATTGTGAGAAAGCTTTTTCTCAATTAAATTTGCAAGGGAAGTAGATGTGTATTTTTCCATTTGGTACCATCCTTATAAAAAAATAGAGTTAAACAATATTATTATCTACTTTATATAATAACTTATTCCATAAAAAAATTCAAGCATATTATAATATGCTTGAACGGGGTATTTTTTATTCAATTTGCACAAAAAAGGCTAAAAAACAAAGAATTTGGGCAAAACGATTTGTGTTTTTCAATAAAAAACAACCAAAATCAATGCCTTGCAAACTATTCCGCCTCTACTGCGGTGATTTCGCAGGGAAGATAATCCTTTTCAATCATTTCCTTTTTCTTTAAAAGGCTGTCAATAACGTAAACAACGCCTGCAATGGCGGCGATAACGGCCAAAATAATTAAAACCACGTATAAAAACTTTTTAAGTTTCATTATGAACACCTCTTGAGGTTATTATATATTAAAATTTTTTTCTTGTCAATATTTCGTATTTTAAGGTGTGAAATGGGGGTAAAAATATTTTTATACTTTTGTCACAAAAAATTTACATTTTTTTGTGGTATAAAATCCCAAGTTATGTTATACTGTATAAGTAATATTTTATCTATCGCTCGGAGTGATGCTTTTGAACAGCAATTCTGTTTTGAATTTGGCCGAGGGTGTGCAGGGCCTTTTTATTAAAAATACCCGCTTTAACACAACCCTCGTTTCCCTTAATTTTTATATGCCCTTAAACAGCGAAACCGTTTCGACCAACGCAATGCTTACCTATGTGCTCAGCACCTGTTCGGGGCGTTTTGGCGGATTTAAGGAAATGAACCGCCATTTAAACATGCTTTACGGCGCCGATGTTGCCGTTTCGGCAATGCCTGTGGGCAGCACCCAGCTTATTCGTTTTGTTATCACCGCAATCAATGATAAATACACCTTAGGCGGCGAGCAAAATATAAGCGCCGCGGCAGATTATCTTTTGTCCCTGCTCTTGGAGCCGAGACTTGAAGACGGTGTTTTCTTACAGTCTGATTTATTGAGAGAAAGACGCAAAATGCTTGAGGACCTTGAGGCCGAGCTTAACGAGAAAAGAAATTTTGCCAGAAAGCGCCTCAGAGAAGAAATGTTTGAAAACGACCCCTTTGGCCTTGGTAAACTTGGCACAAAGCAGGCAATTCTTAATATCACCGAGGAAGGCCTTAAAAAAGCCCTTGATGATATGTTAAGTCAGGCCTTTATAAGCGTGCACGCCGTTGGAGAAACCCTGCCCGAAGGGCTGTTCGAGAAAATCGGCGAAAAATTCAGCGCCCTTAAAAGGGAAAACATTACAAATTGCAAAATCCTGCCTGCCCCTGAAACCCGCCCCACGGTTAAAGAGGTTACCGATAGAATGGATGTTGTACAGGGCAAGCTTGTTATGGGCTTTACAGCATCGGTTTACGGTGATGACAGCGTGTCACTGCCCCTGATGGTTGCCGTTGATATTTTCGGCGGCGGTCCCTATTCAAGGCTTTTCAGCGTTGTGCGGGAAAAAATGAGCCTTTGTTATTATTGCTCGGCATCAAGTGTAAGAAGCCGAGGCTTCGTTATGGTTGATTCGGGACTTGAGGCTCATAATACCGAAAAGGCAAAAAATGAAATTTTAAATCAGCTGGAAATCGTTAAAAGGGGCGAGTTTTCCGATTTTGAGTTTAACTCATCGGTTAAGAGTATTTGCGGCTCGCTTAAAAGCTATAACGATTCTCTTTCCTCCATTGATTTGTGGTACGCTCTTAAAATTTATAATGAAAACCTTATAACACCAGAGGAAATGTGTGAGGCAGTAAGAAAAATAACAAGGGAAGAGGTTATTGCCGCGGCAAACAGCATTTCCCTTAACACCGTTTACACACTTTTACCGGAGGCCAGATAAATGAAAAAAGAAATAATCGGTTCACCCGTTGGTGTCAGTTGTGTAAAGGCAACCCTTGATAGCGGACTTCAGATTTTCATTGTTGAAAAAAAAGATTATGCCTCGGCCTATGCCCTTTTTGGAACAAAATACGGCTCCATTGACACGGTTTTCAGCCGTGATGGTGAGAATTTTACCCGTGTTCCCGAGGGTATCGCCCATTTTCTTGAACACAAGCTTTTCGAAAGTGAGGATGGCGATGCCTTCACTCGCTATGCCGAAACGGGCGCCTATGCCAACGCGTTTACCTCCTTTGACAGAACCTGCTATCTTTTCTCCTGTTCCGACAACTTTGAAAAGAATCTCGATATTCTTCTTGATTTCGTGCAAAGCCCCTATTTCACCGCCGAAACGGTTAAAAAGGAGCAGGGAATAATCGGTCAGGAAATAAGAATGTATGAGGACAGTCCTTCCTGGCGCGTTCTCTTTAATATGCTGCTTGCAATGTACCAAAATCACCCTGTGAGAATTGACATTGCAGGCACAACCGAGTCTATTGCAAAAATTGATGATAAACTGCTGTACGAGTGCTATAACACCTTTTATCATCCCTCTAATATGTTCATTTGTATTGCAGGTAACGTTGATGCAAACGCCGTTTTAGACCAAATCGAAAAGGGTATTAAGAAAAACGATAAGATATCTATAATTCGCGGTGGACATTTTGAAAGCGACAGCGTTTTAAATAACTACACCGAGCAAAATTTGCAGGTGGCACAGCCTCTTTTCTGTTATGGTTTTAAGCTTAAAACCCAAGGCGTTATGCCGTTGTTTGACCGAATTTGCTTTCAGGCAGCCCTTGATGTTTTGGCAGGGGATAACTCCGATTTGTTTGAGGATTTAATGAATAAATCCCTTATTAACGATGAGTTCGACACCGAGGTTTTTTGCGGCAACGGCTATGCAAGCGTTATCTTTTCGGGCGAATCAAAGGAGCCCGAGGCTGTAAAGAAGGCCATAAATCTTGAAATTGCAAGGCTTACCCAAAAGGGAATAGATGATAAAATTTTCGAGGCCGTAAAACGCGGAATGTACGGCGAAACAGTTAAACGCTTTGATTCCGTTCAGTCAATCGGAATGCAGCTTTGCGAGGCGGCAGTAAGCGGTGACGAGGTTTTCGGCGATTTAAAGGCCCTCGGCCAAATCACCAAAGATGACGTATCCCGCTGTTTAAAGCAATTAAAGGAAGAAACCTCCGTTTTATCGGTGGTTAAAAATAAGGAGTAGGCAAAATGGAAGTAACAATTTTCGGAATTCACTTAACCCTTAACCCCGTTGCATTCACCATTCCCATAGGGGACGGCTGGGATGTTTACTGGTATGGTATTTTAATTGCAACAGGCTTTTTGCTTGCTATTATTTACGCTCTTAAAAATGCAAAGCGCTTTGAAATTGACATTGACAGAATGCTGGATGTGGTTCTTGTCACCACACCCGTTGCCATACTTTGCGCAAGGGCTTATTATGTAATTTTTGACCCTAACGGCAGCATTTCGTCCTTTGGCGAATTCTTTGGCTTTGGCGATTCCTCGGGCTTTGCAGGCCTCGCAATTTATGGCGGTGTTATCGGCGCCGTGCTTTGCGGCGCGCTTATGTGTAAGCTTCGCAAAATTAAGGTTGCGGATATGCTTGATTTGGCGGCTCTCGGATTTCTTATCGGCCAGTGCATCGGTCGCTGGGGTAACTTTATAAATCAGGAGGCCTTTGGCACCCTCACGGGCAGTGAATGGTGGGGAATGGAAAGTGTGAACACCAATGCCGTTTGCGGCGAGGGACTTGTTCACCCCTGCTTCCTTTATGAATCGGTTTGGTGCGCTATAGGCTTTGTGCTATTACATATTCTGTCTAAAAAACGCCATTTCAGCGGAGAAATCGTTCTTTGTTACTGCGCTTGGTACGGCTTTGCCAGAACCTTCATCGAAATGCTTCGCACCGATTCTTTAATGCTCGGGCCTTTCCGTGTTTCGGTGCTTGTTTCTTTGGCGCTTTGTGTTCTTGGCGTTACCTTAATTGCCGTTATAAGAAGCAGGCAAAAAACCGCAGTTTCCGATTTAACCTATTCCTCGCAGTTTGCTGAAAACGAGGAGGAAATGAAAGAAACAAAAGAAGAAACCGAGGAATAAAAAATGGCTTATAAAATTATAAACGGCAAGGAAATTTCCGCCGCCGTTAAGGATAGAATTAAAAATGAGGTTGAGGTCCTTAAAAACCGTGGAATAAGCGTGGGTCTGGCCGTTATCCTTGTGGGTGAAAATCCTGCATCAAAGGTTTATGTCGCCAACAAGAAAAAGGCCTGTGAGGAGCTTGGAATTAAATCCTTTGAATTCAAACTTCCCGAAAACACAACCCAGCAGGAGCTTACCGACCTTGTTAAAAAGCTTAATGCCGACAGCGAGGTAAACGGCATTTTGTGTCAACTGCCGCTGCCCGCTCACCTTGATGAAAGCGCTGTTATAAACACAATAGTTCCCGAAAAGGATGTTGATGCATTTCATCCCGTTAACGTGGGCAAAATTATGATTGGTGATTTCGACTTTTTGCCCTGCACACCTGCGGGAGTTATGGAAATGCTAAAATATATGAACATTGATGTTTGCGGCAAGGAATGTGTTGTAATCGGCCGTTCAAACATTGTTGGAAAGCCAATGGCAATGCTGCTGCTGCACAAAAATGCAACGGTTACCGTTTGTCACTCAAAAACCAAGGATTTAAAGGCTGTCACCTCCCGCGCCGATGTGCTTGTCAGCGCTGTTGGCAAAGCAGGCTTCGTGACTGCGGATATGATTAAAGAGGGCGCCGTTGTCATTGATGTGGGAATGAACCGAAACGCCGAAAACAAACTTTGCGGTGACGTTGATTTTGAAGCCGCCACTGAAAGGTGCAGCGCCATTACCCCCGTTCCCGGCGGTGTCGGTCCCATGACCATTGCAATGCTTATGCAAAACACCCTTACCGCTGCAAAGAAACAAAATAACATTTAGGATGAATTAGTGTGAAAACAAAAGTTTTTGCTTTATTTCTGGCGCTTATGTGCCTTTTTAGTATAACGGCCTTTGCCGCCACCCCGACTGATGTCGATATTTCCCTTAATCTCGGTGAAGAGTTTTTTATCATCACCGAGGATTCGGTGTCGAAAAATGAAGAAATCGTTGAAAACTTGGGTTACACAAAAAGCTCATTCAAGGCGCTTTTTACAAAGGGCACGCTTGTTGCATTTATTCTTCACGCCGATACCAAATCTCAAATCCAGATAAGGGCAGAGGAAACGCAGTTTTCTAAAAAAATGGAGGATTTATCCCTTCTTGAGGGAGAAAATTTGTGGGCGGTTGCAACCGAGCTTTCCTCAAAGGCTCAAAGCATTGTGAACGTTGGTGATACAGCCTTTGTGTACAGCGTTTCGCAAATCACCGATGATGCGGGAAGCTACTCGGTTTCACAGTATATAACCATAAAAAACGGAAGACTTTACACCTTTAATTTTTATTCAAATTCAGCCGATGCTGATTTTGAACAGCAGGTGCTGACTGCCGCCCAAATTAAAACAATCAAAAAGAAGGCAACGCTTACCGAAACGGTAGTGCTTATTTTAATGTCGGTGTTGATTTTGGGCTTTGTGGTTGCAATGGGCTTTTTGATTTTTTCAATAGTTTCGCAAATAAGGAGAAACCGCGAGGACAACGATGTCAGAGAGTTTGTTCGCATAAAGCGGAGAAAGTTTTAAAATTCACTGAAAATTAACATTTTTGTTTAAAATGTGTCATAAAATTTCAGTATCATTAAAATGCAAAAAACAAAAAAGCAGGTGTCTAAATGGATAATAATTTCCCTTTTGATTTAAACGATAACGGCTATGAACAGCCCCCCGTAGAAAGGAAACCCAAGGGTAGCGGCTCAAGGGCCGTTACCATCATCGTTTCGGTGGTTTTATCCCTTGTTGTGGGCGCGGCTTCGGGCTTTGGCGCCGCATTTGTGGGAATGAATTATTTTAAGGAACCCACCACCCAAAACGAAGGCAGTTCAAACACGGTAAGTTCAAACGACACTGCGGGTATTGTTAACATCAGTGTTGATAAAACCGTTGAATCGGTTATTGAGGCTGTCGCCGAAAAGGTAAGGCCCAGCGTTGTGGGAATAAGAACTCTTTCCTCATACAGCAGTTTTTTCGGCTCGGGTGAGGAGGCAACGGGCGAGGGCTCGGGAATTATTTACACAAGCGATGGCTATATCATCACAAACTACCACGTTATTGAAAATGCAGTAGGCAATGCAAAAAGCCGCATTGAGGTTTTCCTTGAAAGCGACCCCAATAACGGAATTGAGGCCACGGTTGTGGGCTACAACATTTCCTATGACCTTGCGGTAGTAAAAATTAAAACCGATAAAACCCTTAACGCCATTGAACTTTCCACCTCGGAGGATTTGAAGGTCGGCCAGTTCGTTGCCGCTGTGGGTAACCCCGGCGGAATTGAGTTTATGGGCTCGGTAACCTATGGAATTATAAGCGGTCTTAACCGCACTGTTTCCGATGGCAGTTCAAACGATGCCGTACCGCTTATTCAAACCGATGCCGCCATTAACCCCGGCAATTCGGGCGGCGCCCTTGTGAACACAAAGGGTCAGCTTGTGGGTGTTAACAGTTCCAAAATCGTTTCCGAAAGCTATGAGGGAATGGGCTTTGCAATTCCCGTTGATGAGGTTAAGGAAATTTGCAACAAGATTATCGACAAGGAGTATGCCCCCACACCCTATATCGGTATAACCATAAGCGAGCGCTATGATGCCGCAACCCTTAAATACCTCGGTTACCCTGCAGGCGCCGTTGTTCAAAATGTTGTTGACGGCGGTCCTGCAAGCGAGGCGGGAATTAAGCGCGGTCACATTATCACCGAGTTTAACGGAATTAAGATTACCGACTACACAGTTCTTACCAATGCTATAAGCGAATGCACCCCCAATGAGGTCATAACCGTTGTGATTTACGAAAGCGGAAAGTATTATTCAACCTCACTTACCGTGGGCTCAAACAACCAGCAATAAACAAAAAACAAGGAAAACGGACGAAAACTTACGGTTTTCGTCCTTTTTTGGCTTATTTTCGCCGAAATAAAAGGTTAAAAATGGTTACAAACTGCGATATGAGTTGACAAAGGTATTATATATTTGATAAAATATTATTATCTATATTGGGACATAGTGTGACAGGTTCGAGTCCTGTCACACTATGTCCCAAAAACAGCGAGGTAATAAAATGGTTAGAAGTATGACAGGCTTCGGAAGGGCCGAACAGGATTTTGACGGGCTTAACGTAACGGTTGAAATTAAATCGGTTAATCACCGTTATTTTGAGTTTTCTTCACGGCTTCCAAGGTCTTATCAATATCTTGAGGAAAAGCTTAAAAACTTTTGTCAAAGTCGCATTGCCCGAGGCAAGGTGGAGGTGTCGGTTTTAATTGATGACACAAGGCCGGGCGGCGCAAAGGTTGAAATTAACGGGGAATATTGCGATTCCTTTGTTAATGCCCTTAAAACACTTAAAACCTGCTATGATTTGAAGGATGACATTTCGGTTATGACGGTGGCAAGAAATCCCGAGGTTTTCAAAATCACCAAAAACGACCTTGATGCCGACCTTTTGGCTGAAAGCGTTTTAACCGTTGCCGCCGCCGCGGCTGATGCTTTCGTTGCAATGCGTGAAACCGAGGGAGAGCGCCTGAAAACCGATGTGGAAAATCGTGTGGGGATAATTTTAAGCAGGGTTGAACTTATTGAAAAAAGGTCACCCGAAACGGTTAAAATTTACCGCGAAAAAATTGAGCAAAAAATGCTTGAACTTCTTGGCAATGTTCAGGTGGATGAACAAAGGCTGTTAACCGAGACTGCCATTTTTGCCGATAAGGTGGCGGTTGCCGAGGAAACCGTAAGGCTCAGAAGCCACATGCAGCAGCTTTGCGCTTTAATGGAGGGGAACGAGGCAATCGGCCGAAAGCTTGATTTCGTTGTTCAGGAAATGAACCGAGAGGCAAACACCATTGGCTCTAAAGCACAGGATATTGAAATTGCCCGTGCAGTTATTGACATTAAGGCGGAAATCGAAAAAATCCGCGAGCAAATTCAAAACATTGAATAATAAGATTGAGGAAGAGATATGAAACTTGTTAACATTGGTTTTGGTAATATGGTTGCCGCAAACAGAATGATTGCAATCGTAAGCCCCGAATCGGCCCCTATAAAGCGCATTATTCAGGATGCAAAGGAGCGTGGCACACTTATTGATGCCACCCACGGCCGCAGAACCAGAGCCGTTATTATAACCGACAGCGACCACATAATTCTGACCTATCTGCAATCGGAAACCGTTGCTAACAGAATTGATGATGAAAATGCAATGGATGATGAGGAGGAAGAGGATGAGTAAAGGAAGTCTTTTTATCATTTCGGGTCCCTCAGGCTCGGGCAAGGACACGGTTTTGAAGGAGGTATTTAAACTCCTGCCGGATATTGCCTTTTCCATTTCCACCATCACCCGCCCTATGCGGCCTGGGGAAATTGAGGGAGAAAAATACAATTTCGTTTCAAAGGAAAAATTCCTCTCAATGCTGGAAAACGATGAACTTCTGGAATTTAACGAGTTCATCGGCAATTTTTACGGAACGCCGCGAAAACCCGTTGAGCAGGCCCTTTTAAAGGGACAGGATATAATTATTGAGGTTGATGTCAACGGCGCCTTTAAGGTTAAGGAAAAAATGAAGGATGCCGTGAGTATTTTCATAATGCCGCCCTCCTTTACCGAACTTAAAAGAAGGCTCAGCTCTCGCGGAACCGATGATGAAACGGCAATAAATAAGCGTATGAACGAAGCGCTGCGCGAAATTGAAAGCGCAGTAAAATATGATTACATCGTAGTAAATGACAACATTCTTGCCGCCGCGCAGAACGTTGAACATATAATTTTAAGCAGTCGTTTAAAGACTGCAAGAAAAAAAGAAATAATTAATGAGGTGCTTGAAAAATGTTAGACCCCGCAATCGGAAAACTTATTGAGAATTACGAAAATCGTTACAGACTTGTTATTGATGTTGCCAAAGAGGCAAGAGAAATTTCCAAGAAGGCTGAGGAAAGAGGAGAAATTATTATCGAAAAAACCGTAAGCCTTGCAATAGACAAGCTTGCAAAAGAAAAAGAGCTTATCTAATCCTTTTAAAAAACGCTTTGGGGGTGAGGGAAATTGAATAAAACACAGGTTGCGCAGGTTGTGCTGGAAAGCACCGTGTTTGATTTTGATAAGCCCTACAGCTATGCAGTCCCCGAGCATTTTACCTTAAGCGCAGGCTGTCGCGTTGTGGTGCCTTTTGGCCGAGGTAACGCCTTAAGGCAGGGGCTTGTTCTCGAAATTACAGAGGAAAATGCTGAAAATTTAAAGTGCATTTGCGCTGTTATTGATGAAACTCCCATTTTAAACGATGAAATGCTGAAACTTTGCATTTGGCTCCACGAAAACACCTTTTGCACCTATTTTGATGCGGTGCGAACGGTTTTGCCCGTGGGAATTAACCTTAAAACCGATGAAACCTACACGGTTTTAAGGGAAACCGATGGTTTAAGCGATGATGAAAACGCGGTTTTAACAATTATAAAAACCCGTTCCACCATCACTAAAAGCCAAATTTTAAGCAATAATCCCACCTACCTTGCCGCCATTAACTCCCTCGTTAAAAAGGGTGTTATTGGGCCGCAAAACTCCCTTATCCGCCAGGTGAGTGAGGCAAAACTTAAAAGCGCAAGGCTTATTATTGAGGAAACACAGCTTTCCTCTTTTAAACTCACTCCAAAGCAAAATGAGGTGGCCGAACTCCTTTTAAAGGAGGGGCCTTTAAGCGTTAAGGAAATCACCTATTTCACAGGCGCTTCGGTTAGCGTTGTTGAGGCCCTTGAGCGCAAAAAGGTGCTTGAGACCTTTCAAAAGGATGTTTACAGAACACCCTACCGTTTTGATGGCGTGGGTGAGGCCGCGAAAATCAGTCTTACCAATGAGCAAAACGAAGCTTTTTGCCGCATTACCGAATCCTTAAACGAGGAAAGGCCAAAGCCCTGGCTGATTTACGGAATTACAGGCAGCGGCAAAACTCAGGTTTATTTAAAGCTTGTTGACAACGCGGTGGAGCAGGGCAAGGGCGTTATTATAATGGTGCCCGAAATTTCTCTGACTCCCCAAACCATTGAAATTTTCGGTAAACGTTATGCAAGCAAAATTGCCATTTTCCATTCGGCAATGTCAATGGGACAAAGAATAGATGAATGGCGCCGTGTAAATTCGGGTGAGGCTGTTATTGCCATTGGCACGCGCTCGGCGGTTTTCGCCCCCGTTAAAAATCTTGGACTCATTATAATGGATGAGGAGCAGGAGCACACCTATAAATCGGAATCGGCGCCCCGTTTTCACGCAAGGGATGTTGCGCGTTTTCGCGCCGCCTACAACGGCGCAGGGCTTGTGTTGGCATCGGCCACGCCCTCCCTTGAAACCTTTGCGGCGGCCAAAGCAGGGTTTTATAACCTTGCGGCGCTTAAAAGCCGTTTCGGAAACGCTGTTTTGCCTGAGGTTGTCACCGTTGATATGCGAAGTCAAATTTTAAACGGCAACACTTCAGCGCTCAGTGTCGAACTTAAAAATGCGCTAACCGACACCATAAACAAGGGCAAGCAGGCAATTTTACTGCTTAACCGCAGGGGACACAACACCGCTGTTACCTGTTCCTCCTGCGGCGAGGTTGTCACCTGTCCTAATTGCAGTATTTCAATGACCTATCATTCGGCCAACAACCGCCTTATGTGTCATTATTGCGGTCACTCCATTCCTGCTGATTCCACCTGCCCTAAATGTTCGGGTAAACACCTTAAATTCACAGGCGTTGGCACTCAAAAGGTTGAGCAGGAGATTAAAGAAATTTTTGAAAACGTGAGTATTTTGCGCCTTGATGCCGATACCACCTCTGCCAGAAATTCCTTTGATGAAAAGCTTGCCGCCTTCAGCCGTGGGGAATATGGGATTATGCTTGGCACCCAAATGGTTGCAAAGGGTCTTAACTTCCCAAACGTGACCCTTGTTGGCGTTTTGGGTATTGATTCGGCAATGTACAGCGAGGATTTTCGCAGTTTTGAACGCACCTTTTCACTGCTGACACAGGTTGTGGGCAGGGCAGGCAGGGGAAATGATAAGGGCACCGCTATTATCCAAACCCTTCACCCTGAGGCAAATGTTATAAGGCTTGCCGCCGCGCAGGATTACGAGGCGTTTTACAACGAGGAAATTTTAACCCGAAAGCTTATGATTTACCCGCCCTATTGTGATATTGTCCTTGTGGGCACATCCTCTGCGGTGCGAGAAAATGCGGCGCAGGCAATAGAAAAGGTTTTTGATAACATAAAAGATTTATTGGGTAACGGTTATGAGGATATTAAGCTTGTTATTCTCGGCCCTGCGCCTGCAATGGTTTCAAGAATCAACAACCGCTACCGCTACCGAATGATTATAAAAACCAAAAACTCAAAAAAATTCAGAGAGATGCTTCACAAAGCAGTTAATGTTAAAAAAAGTTCCGATACCTCGGTGTTTGTGGATATAAACCCCGAGAGTATCATTTAATACGGAGGAAAAAATGGCAATTCGCAACATTGTTAAAATCGGTGATGAAATTCTTCACAAGGTCTGCCGCACACAGCTTAATTTTGATGAAAAGCTGGCAACAATACTTGATGATATGCAAGAAACTATGTATGCCGCCGAGGGCGTGGGTCTTGCCGCCCCCCAAATCGGCATTTTAAGGCGCTACTGCATCGTTGATGTTGGCGATGGCCTTGTTGAACTTATCAATCCTGTTATCATTGAGGAAAGCGGCGTTCAAACCGAGGTCGAGGGCTGTTTATCACTGCCTGGGGAAAGCGGCGTTACCAAAAGGCCGATGAAGGTCACCGTTCGCGCTCAGGACAGGTTTGGAAACACCTTCACCGTTTGCGGCGAAGGGCTCAAAGCCAGGGCGTTTTGCCATGAAATTGACCATTTGAACGGCATAATCTATAAGGAAAGGCTAATTCGCAAATGAGAATAGTTTTTATGGGCACGCCCGATTTTGCGGTGCCCACCCTGAAATCGCTGATTTCGGCAGGGCACAACGTTGTGGGTGTTTTCACACAGCCCGACAAGCCCGTTGGAAGAAAGCAGATTTTAACCTCTCCCCCCGTTAAGGCCTATGCCGAAAGAAACGGTATAAAGGTTTTTCAGCCCACAACACTTAAAGACGGCGCGGCTTATGAAATTTTAAAAGAGCTTGACCCCGAAATTATTGTTGTTGTGGCCTACGGCAAGATTTTGCCCAAGGAAATTCTTGATTTACCCAAGTATAAATGTGTTAACGGTCACGCATCCCTTTTGCCGCGGCACAGAGGCGCATCCCCCATTCAGTGGTCCATTGTTTGCGGGGACAAAAAAACAGGTGTTACCACCATGCTTATGGATGCGGGAATGGACACGGGGGATATGCTTGAAACCGTGACCACCGAAATTTCAGATACCGACACCGCCGAAACCCTGCACGACAGGCTTTCGGTTCTCGGTGCCCGTCTTATGTGTTCAACCCTTGAAAAAATAGAAAACGGCGCTATAACACCAACGCCCCAGGGAGAAAACGGTGTGACCTACGCTCCCATAATAAAAAAAGAAATGGGCCTTTTGGATTTCACCAAAAATGCGAAAGAACTAAATTGCCTTATTCGCGCTTTTTCGGGTTGGCCCGTTGCTTATTTCAGCCTTTTCGGCAAGCGTGTTAAGGTTTACAGCGCCGAGGTAACGGTGGGCGATGGTAGTGTGGCAACCGTTTTAAGCAGTAAAAACGAGTTCGTTGTTTCCTGCGGTGAAAACACCGCCTTAAGGCTTACAAAACTTCAAATTGAAGGCTCAAAGCCAATGGATGCAAAGGCATTCCTTTGCGGTAATGCCATCCCTGTCGGCACAAAGCTTTAAAGGATTTTAAAACTATGGCAAATGCAAGAAAAATTGCGGTAAAGGCGCTTCTTGAGGTGGAAAAAGAAAAATCCTACTCCAATTTAACCCTTGCCGCTTTCTTTAAAGAAAACCCCGATTTAAGCAGTCAGGATAAAGCCCTTATAAGCAATATTTTTTACGGTGTTTTAGACCGCAAGATAACCCTTGACTATTTTCTTTCAAGGCTTGTTAAAACACCTGTCAGTAAGATTAAACCCTTCACCCTTTGCGTGCTTAGAAGCGCCCTTTATCAAATTGCTTATCTTGATAAAATTCCTCATTCCGCCGCAGTTAACGAAGCGGTTAAAATGATTAAATCTTCAAAGGAATCCTATCAAAGCGGCTTTGTTAACGGCGTGCTCAGAAATTTTTTGAGGAATCCCGTGGAACTTCCCAAGGGCGACACGGCAGATGACCTTTCGGTTAAATATTCCTGCCCTAAATGGATTATCGAAAATTTCATTAAGGATTATTCCCTTGATGATGCAAAGGCGCTTTTAGAGGCTTCTCTCAAAGCGGCGCCCCTTTATTTAAGGGTCAACACCCTTAAAACCGATATTGATGCTTTGATTTTTAAATTTAGCGAGCAGGGAATTGTCGCAAAGCCCACCGAAACCGAAAATGCGGTGGAAATTTGCGGCGGTATGACCTTTAATGATAATGAACTGTTTAAAAGCGGGCTTTTTCACGTTCAGGATTTATCAAGTCAAAAATGCGCCGCGCTTTTAAATCCAAAGGGAAACGAGCGTATTTTAGACCTTTGCGCCGCACCGGGCGGTAAATCCTTTTTAATAGCCCAGCTTATGAACAATAAAGGTGTTCTCTTTTCCTGCGACCTTTATGAGCACAGAACACGGCTTATAAAAGAGGGTGCAAAGAGGCTTGGCATTGACATTATCACCACCAAAACCCTTGATGCCACAAAGCCCCTTGGCTTTAACGAGCCCTTTGATGCCGTTTTATGCGATGTGCCCTGTTCGGGACTTGGAATATTGCGCAGAAAACCCGACATAAAGTATAACGCGTTGCCAAATCTTGAACAGTTGCAAGAAATTCAAGGTCAAATTTTAAGAAATGCCGCAAGGGTTGTTAAAAAGGGTGGCAGAATTCTTTATTCTACCTGCACCATAAGAAAGGCCGAAAACGAGGAAATTGTAAAGGCCTTTTTGAGTGAAAATAAAAACGCCGTTTTGGTTTATGAGCATACCTTTTTGCCCCATAAGGAAACGGCTGACGGATTTTACACCGCACTGATTGAAATTAACTAGCAAAGAGGTGAACCCTTGGATAAAGTTGACATTAAATCTCTGTATTTAGATGAACTTGAAACCCTTTTAAAAGAAATGGGGGAGCCAAAGTTCCGCGCCGCGCAAATTTTCAAGTGGCTGCATTCAGGGGCTCTTACTTTTGAAGAAATGACAAATCTCCCTAAAGGTTTGAGAGATAAGTTAAACGAAAAATGTTACATTGCAAACGTTGAAATTGTCCGCCGCCTTGAAAGCAGGCTGGATGGCACCGTTAAGTATCTTTACCGCCTTTTTGACGGACAGCTTATTGAATCGGTTTTAATGAAATATAACCACGGCTACACCGTGTGCATTTCAACACAGGTGGGTTGCCGAATGGGCTGCAGCTTTTGTGCATCGGGCATAAACGGTCTTGCAAGAAATTTAACCGCCTCTGAAATGATTGCACAGCTGCTTGCCGCCCAAAGGGACAACGGTATAAGGGTTGGCAATGTTGTGATGATGGGAATGGGCGAGCCCCTTGATAACCTTGAAAATTCCGTGCGATTTTTAAATCTGGTATCCGATGAAAAGGGAATGAATATTGGGCTTCGACACATTTCTCTTTCAACCTCGGGTGTGGTTAGCGGCATTTTAAAGCTTGCGGAATATAAATTCCCCATAACCCTTTCTATTTCACTTCACGCGCCAAGCGATGAAATAAGGGATAAAATTATGCGGGTTAATAAAAAGTGGAATGTTGGCGCACTGCTT